>WGFS01000192.1 GCA_015492115.1 Aquificaceae bacterium | reverse complement strand
TCTTCTCAGTCTTCATCTATAAGTCCTAATATCTTCATGTTAACCTGCTTTTCAAGTTCATTATAAGACAGAACCGCAAGCTGGGGTAAGTAGGGCTCAAGGGCTTTACGCACGTATCTGCGCAGGTTTGCGGAGGTCAGGAGGACGGGCTGAGCCTGAAACTGGACGAACTTCTCTATCTCCTTGGATATCTTCCTGTAGAGCTTGTTGAGGACTATGTCTATGAACTCGTCCTCCCTGCCCTCGTTTATGAGATGAAGGAGCTTTGCCTCCACCTTTGGTGAGAGGGCTACGGCGTACAGAACACCGTCGGTCATGTACATGCGGGTTATGCGTTTGGAGAGGTTCTGCCTCACGTACTCCGTGAGGATCTCCGGGTCTCTCGTCTGCTCTATGTAGTCCGCAAGGGTTTCCAGTATGGTAAGGAGGTCGTTGACGGGTATGCCCTCTCTTAGGAGGTTCTGGAGTACCCTGTGCACGACAGATATGGGAACCTGCTCGGGAACTATGTCCTGGACGACCTTGGGGTACTTCTTGGCGAGCCTGTCTATAAGCTCTATGACCTCGTTCCTTCCCAAAAGCTCGTGGAGGTTTCTCTTTATGACCTCCGAAAGGTGGGTTATTATCGCGGTGCTTATGTCCACCACCATGTAACCCTTCCTCTGAGCCTCGTCCTTCTTATCCTCGGGTATCCAGTAAGCCTTCATCCCGAAGGCTGGCTCCTTTGTCTCAACACCCTCTATCTTTCCCCTTGCGGTTCCAAGATCAACCGCGAGAAGGTATCCGGGCATTATCTCGTAGGAGTCAGCCTCTATCCCCTTTATGAGAACCCTGTACTGGTTGGGCTGAAGCTTTAGGTTGTCCCTTATGTGCACGAGGGGAACTATAACTCCGAACTCCTGGGCTATCTGCTTTCTCATCGTTCTTATTCTCTGGGGTATCTCTCCCCCCTGGCTCTCATCAACGTAAGGTATTAGCCCGTACCCCACCTCCATGGTTATTGGGTCTGGCTGGGGAAGTAGCTCTTCCTCCGTCTCCTCCTTCTTCTTTGCCTCCTCCCTCTTCTGCTCTTCAACGAGTTTCTCAAGCTCCCTGATCTGCTTCTCTTTTAGGGACTTTCTCATAAGATAGTAGAGTCCGCCGAGCACACCCGCCATGAAGAAGAAAGGTATCTTTGGAAGACCAGGGATCAAGCCTATGAATACGAGGAGGGCTGAGGAAAAGAGCAGAGCCTTCGGCTCTCTTGAAAACTCATCAGCTATGGCACTGCCAACCTCCTCCGCTGATGAGCTCTTGGTCGTTATAAGACCTGCGGAGGTGGAGAGTATTAGGGAGGGTATCTGGGAGGCGAGCCCTTCTCCGACGGTGAGGAGCGTGTAGGTATGGAGGGCGGACATGAAGTCCATTCCCCTGAACACCAGCCCTACTATCAAACCCCCTATAAGGCTTAGAAAGAGTATGAGGAGCGCCGCTATTGCGTCTCCCCTTATGAACTTGCTGGCACCGTCCATCGCACCGTAGAAGCTCGCTTCCCTCTCAAGCTGTTCCCTCCTCCTCTTAGCTTCCTCCTCCGTGATGAGTCCCGCATTAAGGTCTGCGTCTATGCTCATCTGCTTACCGGGCATGGCGTCAAGGGTGAACCTCGCGGACACCTCGGATATCCTCTCCGCACCCCTCGTTATCACTATAAAGTTTATGATTATGAAGATAAGGAAGACAATAATGCCCACCACCACATCTCCCCCCACCACGAACTTACCGAACCCCTCAATTATGTGTCCCGCAGCGTCCGTACCTTCGTGTCCGTAAAGGAGTATCCTCCTTGCGGCAGCTATGTTGAGAGAGAGCCTGAGGAGTGTTCCCATCAGAAGTATGGTGGGAAAAGAGCTCAGCTCAAGGGGAGTCTTTACGAAGAAGGTGAGCACGAGGACGGCGAGAGAGAAGGTGATGCTCATTGCGAGGAGTATGTCAAGGAGGAAGGCGGGTATTGGAATTATTATGGCTGTTAGGATTACGCCAAAGGCTAAGATAACCCAGGCTTCTTTGTACTTCATCCACGTCCTCAAGGAAATTATATTTCTTTGGGATGGACTGGTCATCGCTGATAAGAGAAGCTCCTGAGAAGTGCGGTGTGTACATATTCAAGGGCAGGAGAAAGCCCGTGTACATAGGGAAGGCTAAGAACATAAGGAAGAGGCTCCAGCAACACCTCAAGCTCTCAGAGAGCGACCCTAAAGAGTTCGCCATACTGAGGGATTCCATCGGTATTGATTGGATAATAACGAGGAACGAGTTTGAGGCTCTCGTTCTTGAAATTGACCTTATACAGTCCCACAAGCCAAGATACAACGTCCTTCACAAGCACGGGGGAGGTTATCCCATGCTCCTTCTGACAGAAGACCCCTACCCGACGGTCAAGGTTGTGAGGGGAACCCAGCACGAGGGTAACCTCTTTGGACCCTTCCTTCAGGCGAGCAAAGCTTACAAGGTGAAGAAGCTCGTTCACAGACTCTTCAGGC
>WGFS01000191.1 GCA_015492115.1 Aquificaceae bacterium | reverse complement strand
GTCAGATGTGTATAAGAGACAGGATTCTTTATGCTCTCAAGGGCGAGCTCATAGAGTTTTGAGTGAAGGTGTTCGTCCGCAAAGCTCGTCAGGAACTTGGAGGTGAAGGCGAGGGCGGATCTGAGGGTCTCTTCCCTTATCTCCCTGAGAACCTCCTCCTTCTCCCTCTCAAGGCTCTCCAGGAACTTCTTTCTCTCCGCGTCCAGCTCCTCCCTCATCCTCTCGTATAGCCTCTCCTTCTCCTCTTGAACCTCCTTGGTCACCTCGGCGAGCTTGTTCCTCTTTATCTCCTCTACCTTTGAGAGGAGCTCCTCCCTCTCCTTTTTGAGCTTCTCCACCTCTCTCTGTGCCTCCTCAGCCTCTTTCAGCTTCTCTTCTATCAGTTCCTTCCTCTTTTTGAGGACCGATATAACTGGGTTGTAGAGGAGCCTCTTTAGTATCCAGAGGAGGACGAAGAAGTTTACTATCTCAAAGATGTAGGTCAGGGGATTGAACTCCATGGCTCACTTTGTAAAGAGGTGGATAAAGGGGTTGGCGAAGAGGATTATCAGGGCTATAACGAGGGAGTATATGGCAACCGACTCAACGACCGCGGCACCTATGAAGAAGAGCCTTATGATGTTGTTAGCCTGCTCGGGCTGGCGGGTTATAGACTCTATCGCCTTCGTGAGAGCCTCTCCCTCTCCCCTTGAGGGCATCATCCCTCCTATCGCTATGGTAAAGCCCGCGGTGAATATAGATACCGCGACGACGAGAGCGAGCGGGTCCATCCTCCACCTCCTCTTTATGATTTTATAGCACTTTCCTCAGCTCGTAAGGGGTGACTATTCTTATCCCTTCAATCTCTCTGAGCGAGAGAAGGTCTCTGTCTCCGCTTATTATCAGGTCAGCTTTCGCGGACAACGCACATTCAAGGAACTTAACATCTTCTCGGTCTTTGCACGTATCTCCTTTCAGCTCAACTTTTTTCTCCACAACCTCGGCGTAGGGCATGAGCTCAAGGTAAACGAGGTAATCTATCTCGCTTTCGCTCAGACCAAACTTGGGATAGTGGAAAACCCTTACAAGCTCCTCAAGGGTCTCCTCAGTGAAGACAGGTCTCAGCCTTCCCTCTTTCCAGGAACTGCGGATAAACTCAAGCCTTCCTCCAAAGAGTAGAGCTGAAACAATAACGTTGGTGTCAAGAACGACCCTTAACCTTTTCTTGCCCAACTCACCGCTTCCTCAACGACTTCCTCCGTTAGACCTGCCTTCTTTATCTTCTCTCTTATCTTTTCAAGGGTTACGTTTGAGGGGATAGTCCTGACGGGTATGAGAACTATCCTGTCCTCTTCAGCCCGAACCTCAAAGTACTCGGTGGAAGGGAACTTTCTCAGAACTTCCTTTGGAAGGGTTATCTGATTCTTTGAGGTCTTCTTAACGAGCATGTCTTACCTCCTTACATTATGAATGTAAGGGAATATTCCAGTAGGTCAACGAGCGGTCTTACAACTCGTACCAGTCCTCCTTCAGTCCGGATAGCTTCCTGCTGACCTCCTCCACCTCCAGCCCAGCCACTATGTAGGCGAGGGTGAGTATCCCGAAGAGGTAAGCCTGTATAACGTCCCCGAGGACGTTGAAGAGCATCATAGGGACAGGGACGAGAAGTCCCGTCAGGAGAACGAGTATCCCTATTATGAGGTCCCAGCCGAGCATGTTCCCAAAGAGCCTGAAGGTGAGGGAGAGTATCCTCCCGAACTCCCCTATAACGTTCAGGGGAAAGAGGAGTATGAAGGGCTCAAAGTACCTCTTGAAGTAGGAGAGCCCCTGAAACTTTACCCCGTAGTAGAAGATAGAAAAGAGGGTTATGGTGGACAGTCCTGCGACCGCCGATATGTCCCCCGTTGGGGTGCTGAAGGGCGGGACCATACCTATAAGGTTGGAGGCTCCAACGAATATCCACATGGTCGCAATAAGGGAAAAGAAGGGCTGAACCGGTGTCCTCGCAAAGCCGTGTATCTGCCTCGCCATGGCGACCACAAGGGTCTCCGCAAAGAGCTGTGGGTAGGAGGGGTCCTTCACCTTCAGCCTTCTGGTGAGAAGGAAGGATACGAGGGCAACGACGAGCATGGCGACCCATGTGGTTACTACAACCTCAGTTATCGCAAGGTGGAGCTTCAACTTTCCCAGGTTCAGGTAGCCAAAGTCTATCAGGACCCTCTTCGCAATATCCATCTATCACCCATTCTAAGGAGGAGAACAGAAAAGGTCAATCTTGAAAGATAAAAACCCAAGGGGAAGGAGATAAAGTTACTTTCAAGGTAATAGGCGCAGGCCCCGGCGAAAGCCCCAAAAAGGAAAAACCTCCTCCAGAAGCGAAGACCTCCCTTTCTCTCTGTTAAAACCCTCCTGACGTCAAGGAGCAGGTGGTAGAAGAAGAGGAGCCCTGAGAAGTATCCGAGAATGAGTGAAAGAACTATTCCCTCCAGGCTCATCCTTCTGAAACCTCCCCGGCCTTCGTGAGGGCGAGCTTTGAGGATATGGGACCGAGGAGTTCGTGGATAACGGTCGCCCCTATGACCACGTTCACGAGGATAGAGCCCACCTCCTTGAAGTTGGGGTTCTGGTAGGCGAGGAGGGCAAGACCTATAACTATCCCTCCCTGGGGGAAGAGGGCGAAGGCAAGGTACCTCTTCACCTTCTCAGGCGCTCCGGATACATGCCCCCCGAGGTAGACCCCTGCAAACTTCCCAGCAAACCTGCTCGCTATATAGAGAAGGACGACGGGGAAGAAGGATATTAGAACCTTCAGGTCTAAGAAGGCTGAGCCCACCACGAAGAAGGCGGTGAATATGAGGTCCTCTATGTAGTTTTCCAGAGGTTTCTCAAATTCCTCCCAGGCGTTCCCGAGGTTCGCTATGGCTATCCCCACGCTCATCGTTGAGAGGAGCTCGTCAACACCTATCACCCTCGCGATGGAGAAGGTTAAGAGGAGCATCCCCACCGTGAGGGTGACCGCCTCCTTCCTCTCCTTCGCAAACTT
>WGFS01000190.1 GCA_015492115.1 Aquificaceae bacterium | reverse complement strand
TTCGGCACCCTTTTTGCAGGGAAGCGTTCAAGGAGGTGAACCATGAGAAAAGTTTACATACTGACTTTATCTCTCTCCCTTCTACTACCCCTCTTATTCTTCATTAAAAAAGAGCAGGTGAACACTCCACCTGCACTGAAAAAAGCAAAACTCATGGAAAACTACGGGAAAATGCCCCTTCACTTCATAGAAAACAGAGGTCAGTTAGACAGAGAGGTCAAGTTCTACGAAAGAGGACTGAAACACAGCACATACTTCACAGAGAAGGGAATTTACATAGCCCTTCACGGAAAGGATGCAGAGGTCTTGAAGATAAAACCTGTAGGAGGGAATCCGGAGCCGCAGGTGATCGCGGAGGGAAAGCTCTCGGGCAAAGTCAACTACCTCAAGGGTAACGACCCTGAGAAGTGGAAGAGGGACATCCCGACCTATGAAAAGGTCAGATACAAAGAGGTTTACAAAGGTGTAGATGTGGTCTTTTACGGGAATCAGAGGAGGCTTGAGTACGACGTAATTGTTAAGCCCGGAGCAGACCTGAAGGCAGTCAGGTTTTCCTACGAAGGGGTTAAGGAGCTGAGGGTGAACGATAGGGGACAGCTCGTAGCGGTTCTTCCATCAGGATCGGTTATTGTCCAGGATAAGCCTTTTATTTATCAGGAGATTGACGGTAAAAGAGTTGAGATCCGTGGCGGGTTCGTTATTAAGAATAAAGGTCAAAAGTATTACTACGGTTTTGAGACAGAAGGGTTCAAAGAAGGGTTCGCTCTGGTGGTGGATCCTGCCCTTTCCTATTCTTCCTTCCTGGGGGGATCTTCCCAGAACAGAGGCTACGGTATCGCTGTTGACTCATCAGGAAACGCTTACGTGGTTGGCACGACCCTTTCATCCGACTTCCCGGTTCAGGGAGCTCTGCAGGGTAGCAACGGCGGATCCTACGATGCCTTTGTAACAAAGATAAGCCCTCAGGGAAACTCCATCATTTTTTCCACGTATCTTGGCGGTAGTGATAGAGACGATGGAACAGGTGTCGCGGTTGACTCACAGGGAAATGTTTACATAGTCGGAAAAACGAGGTCTCCTGACTTCCCCACGACCACAAATGCCTACGATACGAGCTGTGGAACCGATGGCAGCTGTAACTCAGGAGAAAACGATGTCTTTCTTGCCAAGATCAATCCTCAGGGCGATTCCCTTCTATATTCAACATTCCTTGGAGGGAGCGGTCAGGACGGAGCGGATGGAGCGGAAGAGTTCGGGCACGACGTGGCTGTTGATCAGAACGGTCTCGTTTACATTGGGGGACATGTGAACTCAACCGATTTTCCCGTAAAAAATGAGATTTCTACTTGCCAGAGTGGTTGGGATGCCTTTATCGCCAAGATTGACACCACTAAGTCAGGAACCGCTTCCCTCCTATATTCAACCTGCCTCGGCGGGGGATACGGGTACGGAATAGCGGTTGACGCGGCGGGAATAGCTTACCTGGTCGGTTCAAGGAGCAACGGACTTTCTGGAGTTGATATTCTTGTAGCAAAGGTGGATACAAACCAGTCGGGGACATCCTCGCTGATATTTCTAAAGTTCTACGGTGGAAGTGCCTTGGATGAGGGGGCTGACATAGCCCTTGATTCTACAGGTAACATTTACATAACCGGGTACACGAGATCTTCTGACTTCAACACCCAGAACGCCTATGACAGCACCTGTGGAACCGACGGAAACTGTAACAGCGGTAACGAGGATGCCTTTCTCATAAAGCTTGATACTTCTGGAAATATCCTATATGCGACCTATTTTGGAGGCAGTGCGGAGGAGAAAGGACACGGTATTGCAGTTGACTCACAGGGGAGGGTATTCATCGCTGGAGAGACGAGATCTCCAGATATGCCCACAAAGAACGCTTACGATACAACCTGTGGAAACGACGGAAACTGTGACGTGAACTCCAGTTATTACGACGTCTTCATTGCCAAGTTTGACCCTACCCAATCCGGCAGTCCTTCTCTTATCTACTCCTCCTTCCTCGGGGGTAGTAGTGATGATTATGGATACGCCCTTGACGTTGACAGTGTTGGGAACGCCTACATCACAGGCGAAACCAGGTCTGATGACTTTCCCTTAAATAACCCCTTTCAGACCTCAAGGAACGGAGTGCCGGATGTTTTCGTGTCAAAGCTCAGTGAGTTTGCGACCCTGACTGTCACCATGTCTGGAAACGGCTCTGGGAACGTAACGAGTTCACCCGGGGGAATAGACTGTGGTTCGGACTGTTCAGAAGTCTTCTCCGCAAACACCGATGTTACGCTCTCGGTAAACCCTACAGGTGGTTCAACCTTTGGGGGGTGGGGAGATGCCTGCTCTGGCTGTGGCACCAATACCACATGCGTGGTCACGATGAGCACAGACAAAACCTGCGTTGTCACCCTCAACATACCCGGTCCCGGAGGTGGTGGTGGAGACAGCGGTGGGGGATGCTCCGCCTCAGGTAGCCCTTACCCTTTGGGTACTTTTCTGTGGTCGCTACCCTTCCTGTTCATACTCGCAAGGAAGCTAAGATCTTAAACTCAACCCCGCCCAGGCGGGGTTCTTCTGTTCAAATTTTGTTAATTTAACTAAAAATATAAACATTGAATTAACATAAGAACATAAATAAGATTAAGTCCGTGATGAAATTACGCTCCATTCTCGTTTTACTGTTTGTAGTTGGTTCTTCCTTTGGTGGTGAGCTGGACAAACTCATAGACTTTGCACTCCAAAACAACCCCCGTATAAAGTCCTTTGACAGGATCAAACTCTCAATAAACTACAGAAAGACTTTCATAAAGAGCCTTCCCAACCCCCAGCTTTCCCTGGCTCTCAACAACCTTGACACAGAAAAGTACTTTCCGAGAAAGGAAAATCCCATGAGCAGTTTTGGTATTTACCTCTCCCAGAAGTACGTCCTTCCCCAGAAGAGGGAGAAGAGTGCCGAGATACTGGGCGAGAAGGAATTGGAAATCCTGATAAGGAAGGAGAAGTATGCGAAAGAGCTCACGAAGAAGCTCAAGGTCCTCTACTGGGACTTCTCCTACTCCTTTGAGATGGAGCGCATACTGAAGGGCATAGAGAGGGAGATACGCTCCCTCTTAGACATAACCGAGGAGAAGTACAGGTTCGGAAAGGCTCTCCTGTCAGACCTCATACTTCTGAAGGTAGAACTCCTCAGGGTAAAAGAGAGGCTCTCCCAGGCGGAAAGGCTCAGGAGAACGACCCTTGAGAGGATTTACGCCCTCGCAGGGGGAAGGCTCAAGCTTAAGGGAACGGAGCTAAGCGCTCCTGAGTTCCTGAAGGGCTTTGACCCCGAGAAGAACGTGGACGTGAAGCTTGCAAAGAAGGAGCTTGAGGTCGTGAAGAGGGAGATAGAGAGGGCTAAGGTGGAGCACTACCCCGACATCTTCCTCTCAGCTGGGTACGGGATAAGACCCGACATACCGAACCTTATAACGCTCCGGGTGGGGATTTCCCTGCCGGTCTGGAAGAAGAGGAGGGAGGACATGCTCGTCTTAGAGAAGAAGGAGCTTTACGACTCAAAGCTCTTGGAGCTCAAGGACACTGAGCTCAGGGTAGAGGGAGACTTCAGGTCCTTTGAGGAGTCTTACAGGATAACGAGGGAGATACTCTCCACGGTTGAGAAGGAGATAGAGGAGAAGAGGAAGGAGATAGAGGCTCTCCTTTTGGCTTACAGGTACGAGAAGACGGACATAAGGGAGATACTGAGAGCCTACAGGCTCCTGTGGTCTCTTGAGTTTGACAGGGCGAAGCTCCTGAAGGAGCTCAACCAGATAGTCGCTAAAGCGGAGGCGTTGCAATGAGAAAGCTCTTTTTCGGAATGCTCACGCTCGTTTTCTTGGGTCTCTTCCTTCAGGCATGCGGGGGAGGCGGTTACAAGGAGGTGGTCAGTATAGAGCAGAAGGGCGTCAGGGTAACCATACTCTCCTCCGACGGGAAGATAAAGAAGGGGAACAACAGGATAGAGGTTAGGGTAAAACCTCCAAAGAAGGTAAAGGAGCTCTACTTCTACATGCCCCCCATGCCCGGGATGGATGAGATGAGGAACACCGCCTCCCTTGAGGAGGTGGAGCCGGGGGTTTACAGGGGGTCTTTGAAGATAGGCATGGACGGACCCTGGCAGATAAGGGTCGTTCTTGAAGACAGGATGCTCACCAAGGACGTTTTCGTCCCCCTATCCAAGACCACCCTCGCCGGAGGAGGACCTGCGAGCTCAGCCCACGGCGGGCATATAATGGTAAAGCCTGAGAAACTCCAGCTCCTCGGTGTCGTTACGGAGCCTGTTCAGAAAAGGGATCTAATAAAGATCTTCTCCACCGTCGGTTACGTAAGCTATGACCTCTCAAGGATATACGAGGTCACCGTGAGGGCGGACGCGTGGGTTACCGACACCTATGACAGGTTTGTCGGGGAGTACGTGAGGAAGGGAACTCCCCTGATGAGGGTACTGAGCCCCGACATCCAGATAGCCCTTGACGAGCTGAGGCTCGCTAAGGAGAAGGGAGATCCCGAGCTGATAAAGAAGGCTAAGGAGAAGCTGGAGTATTTGAAGGTCAAGGAGGTGGTGAGGTCGCCCGTCAGCGGTGTAATACTGGAACAGAAGGTTTACGAGGGAGGATACGTAAAGGAAGGGCAGACAGCCTACAGGATAGCGGACATATCAACTGTGTGGATAGTTGCGGAAGTCCCCTTCAAGCAGGCGAGGTATATAAAGAAGGGAACCCCCGCCCTCATAACCCCCGAAGACGACCCTGAGAACAAGATAGAGGGTGAGGTTGACTACATCTTTCCCGAAGCAGACCATATGGCTAAGACGGTGAAGGTGAGGATAAAGGCTAAGAACAAGGGGATAGCCCTGAAGCCCAACGCCCTTGTGGATGTTCTCTTTAAAGTCCCGGTAGGTAATGTCCTCGCCGTTCCCGAAACAGCGGTGGTTGATACCGGAAAGAGAACCCTCGTCTTCGTTGAGATGGAGCCCGGTATGTACATGCCCATGCCTATAAAGCTGGGCAGGAAGGCGGAGGGCTTTTACGAGGTGAAGAAAGGGCTTAAGGAAGGTCAGAAGGTAGTAGTAAAGGGAACCTTCCTCCTTGACTCCGAGGCTCAGATAAGGGGCATTTACGGAACTGGAGGTGGAGGAGGGCATCATCACTGAATGTTTATTGAGCAAAGGAGGTGTAGCCATGAAGAAATTGCTTTTAGCAACAGCGACAGCGCTTTCGCTCTCAGGAGCGGGTTTCTCCCAGATGATGGGAGGCATGCATAACATGATGGGCGGACAGGGAGGTATGATGGGACAGCCCCCACCACAGATGCAACCTTACCAGCCCTACTACTATTACTACTACCCCACGCCGTACCCCTACATGATGATGCCCATGATGCCCATGCACGACCCGAGGTGGATGGTGGAGAACAGCATAAGGTTCCTCATCTACAACAAGCAGATGGTCAGGGAAGTCCTGAAGAGGAACCCCAGGCTGAAACAGGAGCTGAAGGAGCTCCTCAAGTAAAGGAGGTACTGCCATGAAGAAGTTTGTACTCGGATTTATCACAGGTCTTACCCTGCTCGTCGGATCCTCTCAGGCTCAGATGATGGGAGGCATGATGCAACCCTACGGGTACTATCCTCCCATGGGAGGTATGGGGATGATGCCTATGATGGGCATGAGAGGTATGATGCCCGGAATGATGGGAATGGGCGGAATGGGAATGATGGGTATGCCAATGATGCCCATGATGATGGGGATGATGCCAATGATGGGGATGGGTCCCATGATGCCACCTTACGCCTACCAGCCCCCAATGCCGATGATGGCAAGTCCGGTGTTCATGGAGAGGATGCTTTACATGATGACGATGCATCCCGAAGCCTTCAGACAGGTTCTGAAGAGGAATCCGGAACTGAAGAGGAAATTGAAGGAAATGCTTAAGTAAGGAGGTTATCACTATGATGGGACGGGGACCTTCCAAGGATATGATGGAAAAGATGTTTATGTCTATGTCCGAAGATCCAGGGATGAGGAAGTTCATGGCTCAGAGGATGCTTCATATGGTAACGGATCACCCTGAGGAGTTCAGAGCTATTCTTGACGAAGAACCCGAGCTAAAGGAGAAGTTGAAGGAGCTCCTGAAGTGAAGAGGTTTATAATAATTTCCTGCGCGCCTCTTCTCTTTTTCCTTTTTTCTTTTTCTGACAGGCATCAATGGGAGGTAAAAGAGAGAGGAGGGGAAGAGGATACCCCTCGCTTTAATTAGAAGGCAAACTCTAAGAGAAGCGATGTCTTGTTTGTATCATCAGGTGCCCCGTTCCCTGAGAAATCAGTGGTCGTGTACTCGGCGCCGAGTCTTACGTTGGGTCTGAAGAGGTAGGATACGTGAACCGTGGTATCCTTTCTCTTCCATCCATCTTCATTATCGCCTGTAGTTAGGGGGTTGTCGCTCTTGTACTTGTACTCTCCATAAAGAAGCGCTAAGCCTACCTTGTACTTCCAGTAAAGTGTGGCGGACAGATTATAACCGCTGTGTTTGAAGTCGGGGTTTGTTGGGAACTTATCCTTGGCGTTGATGTATATACCATCAAGCTCAAGTCCAAAGTCCCCAAAATTGTACAGAGCTCCCGCGTCTAAGCCGAACCTCCTCGGTTTGACAAGAGTCTGGTCTGTATTTGGATCTTTATCTTTACCTATGTAAGTGAACGCTCCTATGTTTATATCCGCGGGAAGTCCCGGAGGTGTTACAGCTACCCTGCCATAGAAGTCAAAGGGATCTGACTTTTCTTTATTGAGCGGGCCATTTGCATCTCTAACTATTCCCGTGTATGCACCTGCGCTGATGTAAACCCAGTTTGCAATGCTCGCGTATACGGAAGCTCCATAATCCTTGTTGTCCCATGGATCAGATGCACTGTTTTTCATAACACCTTCCCAGACGGGAGTCCTTGCTCTTGTTATCCTTGAGTAGAGGTTCAGGGAGTCGAAGGGATCCGTACCCGTCGGTGAGGTCTTACCTCCCATTATCCCTACGACGGTATTGTTTCCGAAGTCTTTTACAAGGGCGACCCTCACAATCTCTGGTTCGAAAGGTTCTCCCTCTTCCGAGGCAAAGGATGTAAAGGTCCCTATGTTTTCACTTATTCTCCCCGCGAAGGCGACAACGAATTCATCAGGGAAGATAACCTCTCTGTCCTCGCCCTTCTTCTTACTGTACAGGTAAGAGAGGAACCTAACGGAGACAGGGTTGTACTTAAGCAGTGTCTCTCCTTCACCAGTAAGTATCTCTCCTATCGCCTTTCCGTCCGTGTAACCTCTTATCTTAAAGGCTCTACCGTAAGCGTTAAGCCTCGGTGGTATGGTATGACAGGTGCTGCAGGAAAGCCCCGTCTGCCTTGCGAAGCTTGGCATGGCTTTAGCTTCGCTCGGGAGTACAACTTCCTTGGGAAGCTCAGGGCATCTGCTGTTAAAGTACTCATTTACCGCAAAAGGTGATAGAACCGCCACCGCCAGTATGGGTACGAGATAGACCTTCTTCATAGCTTCACCTCCCGATTATGATTTGGGTCATAATTTAATTTATGCTCATCTACAGATTTTTCAACTCCAATTTTTGTTAAATTATCAGGATTTTAACGTTAAATAAACATCTTGTATTAACATCCAACGCCACTTTATTATTCTTCAGTGCGAGCTTGTAAGAAGCCTCGCCCAGGGAGGTCTAAACATGGAACATGAGCACGAGCACAGGCATGAAGGGGGAGAAAAAGGAGTTTATACCTGCCCTCACCATCCCGAGGTGAGGAAAAGTGAGCCCGGAATTTGTCCAGAGTGCGGTATGGAACTCGTAAAGGTTGAAGAACATAAAAAACATACACCCATGAAAGAGCATACATGCGGAGCTCACATGACTCATGAACACGCCCCTGAGGAGCACAGAGCCCACGCAGGACACGACCACGCGATGCACATGGAGGAGATGAAGAGGAAGGCTATAGTCTCAACCGTGCTCACCGTCCCCGTAGTCCTCTACTCAAAGAGCATCCAGGAGCTCTTAGGCTTTTCCATGCCCGAGTTCCCGGGTAGCGAGTGGATAACTCCCGTCCTCTCAACGGTAGTCTTCTTTTACGGTGGTCTCTTCTTCATAAGGGGTATGCTTGATGAGCTCAGGCTCAGAAGACCGGGGATGATGACCCTCATAGGCGTTGCTATATCGGTCGCCTTCCTATACAGCCTCTCAACGCTGGTATTTGGAGGTAAGGAGTTCTTCTGGGAACTGACAACCCTTATAGTGGTCATGCTCTGGGGACACTGGATAGAGATGAAGTCCGTCCTCGGTGCCTCCCGTGCTCTGGAGGAGCTTGTAAAGCTCATGCCCACGAAGGCGAACCTGATAAAGAACGGGGAGATAGTTGAGGTTCACGTCTCGGAACTCAAGCCCGGAGACCTCGTCCTCGTTAAGCCAGGGGAGAAGATACCCGCGGACGGTGTGGTTGTGGAAGGGATCACCCACGTTAACGAGGCTATGCTCACGGGAGAGTCAAAGCCCGTTCCAAAGAGTGTTGGGGACAGGGTGATAGGCGGTGCGATAAACATGGAGGGTTCTCTGAAGGTCAGGGTTGAGAAGACAGGGGAGGAGACATATCTGAGTCAGGTTCTCAAGCTCGTGAAGGAGGCACAGGAGTCAAAGACGAGGCTTCAGGACATGGCTGACAGGGTCGCCTTCTACCTGACCGTGGTCGCCATAGGGGCTGGTGTCCTCGCCTTCCTCGCATGGATATCCTTAAGGGGAGACCTCCAGTTCGCGGTTGAGAGGGCTGTCACAGTAATGGTCATAGCCTGTCCTCACGCCCTCGGGCTCGCCATACCCCTCGTGGTCGCTATCTCCACTTCCTACTCGGCGAGGAACGGGATACTTGTGAGGAACAGGCTCGCCCTTGAGACGATAAGAGATGTGGACGCCGTGGTGTTTGACAAGACGGGAACGCTGACTGAGGGTAGGTTCGGTGTCTCCGATGTGGTCTCTCCGAACATGCCAGAGCTTGAACTACTAAAGCTAACCGCGAGCGTGGAGAAGAACTCGGAGCACGTCATAGCCCAGGCTATAGTGGAAGATGCCCAGAGCAAGGGAGTTCCCCTCCCGGAGGTGAAGAACTTCAGAGCGGTTCCCGGGAAGGGTGTTGTGGGAGAGGTGGAGGGAAGGAATGTAGCGGTCGGAACAAAGCTCCTCATGGAGGAGCTTGGAGTTGATATGTCTGGAGAGATACTCAACAGGTTAAAGGAGCTTGAGTCCCAGGGAAAGACCGCAGTCCTCGTGGCGGTTGAAGGGAAGCTGGCTGGAGCGGTTGCCCTTTCCGACAGGGTAAGACCGGAGTCCTACGAGGCTGTTAAGGAGCTGAAAGCCCTCGGCAAGAGGGTTGTGATGATAACCGGGGACTCGGAGGAGGTGGCGAGGTACGTCGCCCAGGAGCTCGGGATAGACGAGTTCTTCGCGAGAGTCCTTCCCCACCAGAAGGCCGAGAAGGTTAAGGAGCTCCAGGGAAGGGGTATGAAGGTCGCCATGGTTGGAGACGGGATAAACGACGCCCCCGCCCTCGTCCAGGCTGACGTTGGTATAGCGATAGGTTCGGGTACCGACGTTGCCATTGAGAGCGCGGACATAATCCTCGTGAAGAACGATCCGAGGGACGTGGTGAAGGTCATGAAGCTCTCGGTGATAACGGTTAAGAAGATGGTCCAGAACCTCTTCTGGGCTGCGGGGTACAACGTGATCACGATTCCCCTCGCTGCAGGGGTTGCAGTCCCGTGGGGTGTGATTCTCAAGCCTGCTGTAGGGGCGATATTCATGAGTGCGAGCACAGTTATAGTTGCGATAAACGCGATGCTGATGAGGAGATCTCTCAAGTAATCATGGAGGAACCCGATGATAAAGCTGACCCAGTTCTTTCTGAAAAACAGGATAGCTATACTCTTCGCTACCCTCTTTTTACTCCTCTACGGATACTACTCCCTCAAGAAGACCCCCATAGACGCTATACCGGACCTCTCGGACGTTCAGGTGATCATATACTCCAAGTGGATAGGTCAGGTTCCCCAGGTTATAGAGGACCAGCTCACCTACCCGCTCGTTACCAACATGATGGGTGTTCCAAAGGTCAAGACGGTCAGGGGTTACTCCGTTCCCAACTACTCCCTCGTCTTCATAATCTTTGAGGACGGAACAGATCTTTACTGGGCACGCTCAAGAGTCCTTGAGAAGCTCGCGACCATAAGGGGACAGCTCCCGAAGGAGGCTGACATCCAGCTCGGTCCAGATGCGACGGGTGTGGGATGGGTGTATCAGTACGCCCTCGTTTCCAAGACGAGAAGTCTTGACGAGCTATGGGCTCTTCAGAACTTCTACTTAAAGTATGCTCTCCTCGCTGTCCCAGACGTCGCGGAGGTCGCCTCGGTAGGAGGGTACGAGAAGGAGTACAGGGTTCTGGTTAAGCCGGAAAAGTTATACCAGTACGGGCTCTCCCTCAAAGACCTCTACATGGCTCTGAAGAAGACGAACGTTGAAGTTGGGGGAAAGTACGTTGAGATAAACGAGAGGGAGTTCCTGGTGAGGGCGGTCGGATATGCAAAGAGCAGGGAGGACATAGCCAAGACTGTCGTCGCCTACAGGAACGGGGTTCCTATAAGGGTGGAGGACCTCGGGAAGGTCATAGAGACCCCCGCCTACAGGATGGGTGTTGCGGACTACAACGGTATGGGGGACACGGTTGGCGGAATAGTGGTGATGCGCTTCGGTGCGGACGCCTACAAGGTTATAAAGAACGTCAAAAAGAAGATAGAGGATATAAAGAAGGGTCTTCCGGAGGACGTTGAGATAGTCCCGGTCTACGACAGATCAACCCTGATAGAGAGGGCGATAGACAACCTAAAGACAAAACTCATAGAGGAGTCGGTTGTCGTCCTCGCGATAGTGGGGATATTCCTCTTCCACATTCAGAGCGCAATAGTGATAATCGTCTTCCTGATAATCTCTCTGCTCGCCACCTTCATAGCCATGAACCACCTCGGGATAACCTCCAACATCATGTCCCTGGGAGGTATAGCGATAGCGATAGGAACGATGGTGGACGCGGCGATAGTTCTCGTTGAGAACGTCCACAGGAGGCTGGAGAACGGTGATGACCTTATGACCGCCATAACCCACTCCGCAAAAGACGTTGGAAAGCCAATATTTCTGGCTCTCTTGATAGTTACCGCTTCCTTCGTTCCCCTCTTTGCCCTTGAAGGACAGGCGGGGAGGTTGTTCAAGCCCCTCGTTGCGACAAAGACCCTCTCCATGCTCGTCTCAGCTATCATTTCTGTGACGATAGTTCCCGTCCTGATCTACTTTTTAGTCAGAGGGAAGATCCCTCCCGAGGAGAAGAACCCCATAGTGAGGTTTCTATTGAGGCTCTATGACCCTGTGTTTCACTCTGCGGTCAGGCTAAGGTATATACTGCTCCTTCTCTTCGTAGCCATGGGGGTGAGCACCTTCTACTTTTATGAAAAGCTTGGAAGGGAGTTCATGCCCACCCTCAACGAGGGAACCATACTGTACATGCCCACCTCGGTTCCCAGCGTATCCCGTCAGGAGATATTCAGGGTGATAAACATACAGGACAGGATAATAAAGCAGTTTCCCGAGGTAGAGAGCGTCTTCGGAAAGGCGGGGAGGGCTGAGACCGCCACCGATCCAGCCCCTCTGTCAATGATAGAGACCTTCATAACCTTAAAGCCAGAGGAGGAGTGGAGGAAGGTAAAGGAGGAGAGGTTCTACTCCAACTGGAACATACCGGAGGTTATAAAGAACATCCTGCGTAAGGTCTTCCCTGAAGAGAGGACGATAACCTACACGGAGCTGATAAGGGAGATGGACAGGTCTATATCAATTCCTGGACTTTCCAACATGTGGACTATGCCCATAAAGGGAAGGATAGACATGATAACCACAGGGATACAGACGCCTCTCGGGATAAAGATCTACGGGGACAACATAAACACCTTAAATGACCTCGCCCAGCGGATAGAGCATATCCTGAAAGGTGTGGACGGGATAATGAGCGTTTTTGGAGAGAGGTCAACCAAGGCGACCTACATAGAGATAAGACCCAAGAGGGAAGCCCTCCAGAGGTACGGTCTGACGGTCTCGGACATAAACATGGCTATAGCCCGGCTCTTCGCCAATTCCCCCGCCTCTACCATGATACTCGGGAGGGAGAGGTACGGCATAACCCTCGGCGTTCCTCTGGATTACCGCTACGACCTTGAGAACCTGATGCTACCTTTAAAGAAGGGGCTGATACCTCTCTCCGCAGTGGCTGATATAGTGAGAACCGAGAGTCCCATAAGCATAAAGTCTGAGAACGGACTGCTCACAAGCTACGTCTTCATCACTCCCAACCCCGAGGTGGACATGGGAACGGTGATAGAAAGGGCTGAGAAGGTTCTTAAGGAGAAGCTCAAACTCCCAAAGGGTTACTACTACGAGTGGAGCGGTCAGTTTGAATACTGGAAGAAGGCTCTTGAGAACCTCAAGGTGATAGTGCCCGTGGTCATACTCATGATAATCCTCCTCGTCTGGTTCACCTTCAACAAGCTCTTTGAGACCATACTCGTCCTCCTGACCCTTCCGGTAGCCACCTTCGGTGGGGTTATGCTCATGTATCTTCTGGATTACAACATCTCCATAGCCTCAATAGCTGGTTTTCTTGCACTCCTCGGCATCGCAGCGGAGATGGGTATAGTGATGGTGGTCTATATCCAGAACTCCCTCCTTCACACAGCCATGAGGTACGGAGGAAGAATTCACGATAAAAAGGAAGCCTTTGAGGCTATATACTCGGGGGCTGTCAAGAGGATAAGACCCATATTCATGACCTTCTCCGCCATACTCCTCGGACTTCTCCCCATCATGAGGGGACACGGGACGGGCTCGGAGGTCATGTCCAGGATAGCCGCACCCATGGTAGGGGGGATACTCTCCACCTTCGTTATAGTTCTTCTCTTCGTCCCCGCTCTGTACGCGATATACATGGAGTGGAGTACGAGGAGGAGGTCAGGAGCCTAAACCCCCTATAGTCTCCTCTTGTAGGGATAGTTCTGTCATAGAACTATCTAAGCCACTTTTGGTTCTGTTTTAGAACTGAATGCTTGAAAACTTGGTAAAAAGTTCTATTATAGAACTATGAACATAGATGATGTTCTAACACTTACAGAAGAGACCCACCAGAGGCTTAAACTCTCTCTACCTGCAAGGCTGAGACCTTACTACGAAAAAGTTGAAATAAATCAGGTCAGGACAGCGTTAGTTTACGGTCAGAGGGGAGCGGGAAAGACGACCTTCTTGCTCTACAGGTCAAAGGACAGACCTTTTCTATACCTTCCTGCAGATAACCCCTTGATAATGGCTTTCCCCCTCTACGACGTAATAAGGGAAGTCTTCAAGAGAGGATATGAGGGAGTGGTGATTGACGAGGTTCACTTCGCCAGGGACTGGAGCCTTCATCTCAAGGCTCTTTACGATGATTATCCCGACAGGTACATATGGGCGAGTGGAAGTAGCAGTCTCCTGTTAAAGAAAGGCGTTGCGGACCTGTCCAGAAGATTTGTCCAGGTAAGGATCCCCCTCCTATCTTTCAGAGAGTTCCTCTATCTGAAGGAGGGGGTTTTAGAAGAACCTGTTGATATATTCAACCTTAAAGACGAGAACCTGAAGCTGGTCAAGAAGATAAATGTCCTGAGACTTTTCAGGGAATACGTGAGTTCAGGAACAAGACCCATATTCTTAGAAGGAGAATACTGCAACAGGGTCCAGGGTATCGTTGAAAAGACCATATTCTACGATGTACCCTTCTACCTCCCTTCGGTCCAGAGTAACCACATGAGGCTTATGAACGCTGTAATTGGACACCTGATAAATTCTCCCATACCTACGGTAAACGTATCCAAACTTTGCAGTGAATGGCACGTGGGCAAGGAGAAGCTTTATCAACTTCTGAGCGTCATGGAAGCGGTTGAGCTTCTCAAGGTTGT
>WGFS01000189.1 GCA_015492115.1 Aquificaceae bacterium | reverse complement strand
GTCCATGTCCATGGCATAGAAGGAAAAGGACTTTGTCCTTTTGAAGTAGTTTCTCGCGAACTCTATCTTTGAGCCCCAGACGTTGCTCGCAAAGCCGTGGAGGTGAACCCAGAGCTTTTCGGGGTTGTTGGCATCGTAAAAGAACATGCTTTAATTATATCGGGAGGTAAAAGGATGAGAAAGCTTATGCTCCTAACCCTTCTCTTAACCTTCCTATCCTTCGGGAAACCCGTTTCCATCTTCATAGATTTTGAGGGAAAGAGGCTGAAGGCTAACGCCGAGTGGGCTGTTCCAGAGGGAGTAAAGCCTAAGGTCGCTATCCTCTGGCTCCATGGGCTCTTCCAGACCCATAAGATGAGGGAGCCCATATCCCAGCAGAGGGAGTTCTGGGTCTCCAAGGGCTACCCCGTCCTCTCCCCGACCCTCACCCTCGGGGTGAACGACAGGAAGGAGCCCTACGACTGCTCCTACCCCCTTGACCACCCCTACGAGCTGAACATAAAGGAGATAGAGGAGTGGGTCAGGTGGCTGAAAGGTCAGGGGGTTGAGAAGATAATCCTCGCAGGGCACTCTATGGGAGGTCAGGAGATCATACACACCGCTGAGAAGCTCTCAGGAGACAGGGCGATTGTGGGAGTCCTCGCGGTTTCTCCCGCCAAGGGGGTACCGAGAAAACACCCACTCCTGAAAAAAGCAAAGGAGCTCGTTGAGAAGGGGAAAGGGAGGACTCTGCTTGAAACTAACTTCTTTTACTGCCAGAAGACAAAGGTGAGTGCGAGGACACTCTACACCTACTACGGCGTTGACAGGAACATAGGAAAGTCTCTACGGAAGATAAAGGTTCCCGTGCTCATCGTCTGGGGAGGGGAGGACGACAGGGTGAAGAACCTGCCTTCCTTCTTAAAGCCTTACCTCAAGGAGAATGTCAGGGTAGAAGTAGTGGACTACGCTGACCACTTCTTCAGGGACATCGCCGGGGAGGATCTGAGGGACATAGCCCTTGAGTTCTTCAGAGAAGCCCTCAGGTAGCGCAGATACAGGTGAAGCCTGCCTCAGGGGAGTAGCCCTCCCTTACCTCCCTGTTCTGGACAGGCTCCCTGTCCTGGGGTTCTTCAAAGAGGGTGCTCCTGACCCTCTCTATCCTGAAGCCCGCCTCTACGAGCATATCCTTTATCTCTTCAAAGGTGTGGAAGCTCGCTTGTCTGTAAATGGGATGTCCCTCAAGAGCCTTCTTCCTGTAAAACTCAGCCCAGGGACTCTCGCTGAGGACCAGTCCCAGGACAAGGCGACCACCCTTCAGGAGAACCTTTCTGCTCTCCTTCAGAACCCTGAGCGGGTCCTCCACGAAGCATATAGAAACCACTATAAGGACGAGGTCAAAGACCTCCTTTTTGAAGGGAAGGCTCTCCCCCACTCCCTGAACGCACCTTATACCCCTCCTACTGGCTATCCTTAGCATCTCGTAGGATGGGTCTATACCGAAGCTTACACCCAAGGCTGAGGCGAACCTTCCTGTCCCCACACCTATCTCAAGCCCCCTTTTGAAGTTACCGAGTAGCTCCTTCAGACATCTCAGTTCAAGCTCAAAGGCAGAGCGTCCGAAGGGTCTCTCGTACCATAGGTCGTACTCTTCTGCAAGGTAGTCAAAGACCCTCATCTCAATACCATTCTGACGACGAAGATACCCTTGCCCGTGTTGTCAACCGCGGAGAAGGATACAACCCTGAACCTCCTCTCAATCTCCCTAACTATCCTTGGGAGTCTTTTCCAGGGCACCTCCATCTTCACCTCTACACCTGCTTCGGAGGAGTAAACGGATTCAACCTCAAGACCAAAATCCTCAAGGAGTTCCTTCACAGATAGCTCCGTAGCGGTAGTTTTTCTTACCCTCTTAGCGATTTTGAGGTTATAAAGAAACTCCTTGTGCTTAAAGTATTCAGAAACGAGCTTGTTGCGTACCCTATCCACCGAAGGCAGTGAGTACCCAATGTAAAAAACGAACAAACCTAAGCTGAGTATATAGACGAGCCTTTTACTGAAGTATCTCCTCACTCTATCTCAACCTCAAACTCAAAGTCTCCCTCAGGCGTCTTCTTTACAGACTTTGCACCAAGCTTCCCTGCGAGCTTTTCGTCCTTAACCATGCCAACCACCTTGAGCTTGCCGTCCTTAAACTCCAGCCTGTATATCTCCATACCCTCCTTCAACCTGCCTGCGAGGGCAGAAAGCTTTTCAGTGAGCTCGTATCCTCCACCCCTCAACATACTCCTCAGCTGGTCCCTGACCGCTATGGGAGGGAGCTCGGGAAAGCTCTCCTTAAAAGCCTTCTTTTCAACTCTGCGAACCTCTTTTACCAGTTCCTTGTTCAGCTCACCGAGGGCGAGGTTCCCCGTCAGGAAGAGGAGAATGGAAGCCCCAAAGGCAACAACAACCTTTTTGATGTCCCTTTCAGAGAGCTCCTCCTCCCTGAAGTCGGGAGAGCAGTCTTCGTATATGAACTTCAGTGACGCACCGAAGGCTGAGCTCAGCTCCGGAGAAACATAATTATTCCTCAACACTTCTCCAAAGAACTCCTCTATGCCCCTGAGCTTGCTTCCCCCACCGCTGAGAAAAACCCTCTCCTTCTCAAGCCCCCTCCCCAGAGAGATGAGGATGTTCTCAAAGGCTTCTCTCACATACGGATTCTTCACACCCTCTGAGAGCTTGACTCTCTCAGCGGATTCCCTGTCTATACCCGCTTTCTCTGAAAGGAACCCTGTTATATAGTCTCCTCCTTTGAGGACTACCCTGTAAGAGGACAGCCCCCCCTCCGATACCCTCACGAGGGTTGTCTTTCTCCTTCCTATGTCCAGCACGTAGCAGTCCTCAACACCCGCAACCCTCGGTACCCTGGCAAGGGAGAAGATCTCGGACTCTAAGGAGTAGGCGTCCTCTGGAAGCTCAAAATCCCTTATCAGGGTTAAGCAGTATCTGTTCCCCTTTAACTTAGCGTCCCACAGGACATTTTCCCCGAACCTCTCCTCAATTTCAAGCTGTAGAACCTTCTTCAGGTCATAGGTGTCTTTTATATCTGTCTCCTCTATCCTTACGAGGCTCAGATGGGAAGGTACGACGTAAACTTTTCTGCCAACCCTGTCTGACAGGTTCCATCTCTTCTTTAGGACTGAGTAATCAACGCTTACCCTCTTTTCACCGTCTATACCCGTGTATATCATCTTATGGAGATATTCTAATCTCACCGCTCTTTATATGCTAAAATACACGAACATGACCTAAATCATAACCAAGGAGGAGCCATGGGTGGAAAGGTTCTCTTTGATTCGGGAGAGCACAAGGTATTCCTGTTTGAGGAACTGACCCCCGCAAGCGCAGTCCAGGCTAACCAGTTCCTCATAGTCCACGGTGAGGAAGCCATTCTTCTTGATCCGGGAGGACACAAGGTTCAGTCCAAGCTCTTCGCGGACATATCCGTGCTCGTGCCTCCCAAAAACATAAAGTACATATTCCTGTCCCATCAGGACCCAGACATAGTCGCGAGCATAAACTACTGGCTCATGACCACGGAGGCGAACGCGATAATCTCCAAGCTCTGGACGAGGTTCCTCCCTCACTTCGGTCTTGACTCCAAGCTTGAGGGAAGGGTGATGTCCGTAGACGATGGTGGAACCAGGATTGAACTCGGCAAGGGCTGTGAACTGCTGATAATACCTGCCCACTTCATGCACTCACCGGGAAACTTCCAGGTGTACGACCCCTGTTCAAAGATCCTCTTCTCCGGAGACCTTGGAGCATCTCTCGGTCAGGACTACTCTGTGGTTGAGGACTTTGACGCCCACTTAAGGTTCATGGAAGGCTTTCACAGGAGGTATATGGCTTCCGGCAGGGTCATGAAGCTATGGGCTAAGATGGTAAGAGGGCTTGATATAGAGGTCATAGCTCCTCAGCACGGGGCTGTGTTCAAGGGCAAGGAGATGGTAGGCAGATTCATAGACTGGGTTGAGAGTCTTGAGTGTGGTGTTGATCTGCTCTCGGAAAAGGATTATACTTTACCATGATGAGGCGAACCTGGTTAGTTTTCACTATCCTTTTGTTTTTCTTTGCCCTGTCCTGCGAAAAAAAGGAGAAGTTCAACGGGACTCTCTACGATAAGCCCGCCAAGGAGTTCTGTCTGACCGGCTGGAAGGATGGTAAAGAGAGAAAGGTGTGTCTCTCCGACTTTAAAGGTAAGGTGGTTCTCATGTTCTTCGGTTACACCCACTGCCCCGACGTGTGCCCTACCGCCCTTCAGACCCTCGCCAAGACCATGAAGCTCCTGAGTGAGGATGAGCGTAAGAGAGTGCAGGTTCTCTTCATAAGCGTTGATCCTGAGAGGGACACACCGGAGATCTGTCAGAAGTACGCCCAGTATTTCTACCCTGCCTTCCTTGGTCTGACCGGTTCTCCCGACCAGATCAAAAAGGTCGCTAAGGACTACATGGTCTTCTATAAGAAGGTCAAGTCGGAGTCAAAGACTGGCTATCTCGTTGACCATACAGCCTACATATACCTTATAGACCCGGAGGGTACCCTAAAGCTAATCTACCCCTCCACCAGACAGAAGCCCGAGCTCATGGCTGAAGATATAAAGAGGTTCCTGTAAGGAGGTTGGTATGAGACTTTTCTTTATCTTTCTCGTTTTCATCGGTTACGCCATAGCAGGTCCCAACATAATAGTTGAAAACCCCTGGGTAAGAGAAGTCCCTCCCGTATCAACTATGAGCGCTGCCTTCATGAAGATAAGGAACGCCGGAAATGAGGATGACTTCCTTGTAGGCGTTGAAAGTAGCGTATCGCAATCCGCAGAGATACACACAACGATCATGGAGGACGGCGTGATGAAGATGAGAATGCTCAGGGAGGTGAAGATACCCGCGGGCGGGGTTGTTGAGTTCAAACCTATGGGAAAGCACATAATGCTCATAAATCTAAAGAAGCCTCTCAAGTCCGGAGAGAGGGTGAGGCTTGTTCTGATATTCAAGAAGAGCGGTAGAATCAGGGTGGAAGCTCCTGTCAAAAGTATGAGAATGCACCACTGATGGTAAGAATCCTCCCGGTTCTTCTCCTATTCCTGCTCTCCTGCGGAGGGGAAAGTATATACGACCTTGAATTTCAGAGCCTGGACGGGAAAACCTTCAAGCTCTCTCGTTTTAAGGGGAAGGAATTTGTCGTCTATGTCTGGTCAGGTACCTGTGTTGGTCACGTTGAAGACCTGAAGGCACTTGTAAACCTTGCTCCAAGGCTAAAGGTCCCTGTCATATCAATAGCGATCATGATGGATGTGGAGGATATAAAAAAAGTCCTTGAGAAAAACCACATAGAGCCGAGCTACCCCGTTCTGGCAGACCCACGGGGCAGATTTGCGGATAAGGTTACGCTCGTTTTCCTGCCTGCGACCATAATCTTTGATGCAAAGGGCAGGGTGGTGAAGAATTATCCCAAGCTCCCTGAGAGCCTAATCTCTCTTGTACCTACCCATGAGTGAAGCCTCCCCAAGGATATGTCCTTTCATCCTCTCCTCAACCTGTCTGCGTGTTGCCTGAGGAGGAAGTCCCAAACTCTCAAGGTCAATGGCATAGAGTCTGAAGAAGTAACGGTGGTACCCGTGCCCCTTGGGAGGACAGGGTCCGTTGTATCCCACGTAGCCAAAGTCGTTGAGCCCCTGTTTTATCCCTTCTATCTCCTTAACCTTAGGAAGGTCTTCCGCAAAACCCCCCACATCTTTGGGTATATCGTACACAACCCAGTGGGTAAAGGTTCCTATAGGTGCGTCCGGGTCGTCAACTATAAGAACAAAACTCTTGGTGCCCTGAGGAACCTTTGACCATGCAAGGGGTGGAGACACATCCGAGCCATCACAGGTGTACTTACGAGGTATTACCTCTCCCTCTCCAAAGGCTAAGCTCTTTAATTCCATACTAAACCCTCCAAGAAAAGCCCCACCTGCAAGTATTGCGGGGAGTATAAATCCAAGCATAGCTCCCCCCTCTATGTCCTTTATGATAATATAATACACCAAAATTTCAGCCTTGTCTCCCAACAGGTTTAAAACCACTTGACAATCTGTTTTAATCTTGATATATTAATATCCAGCGATAGATAGGTGAAAAAGAGGCTGGGAGTGACAAACTCCCTCCCCCTCCCTCCCCAAGAGTTTTTGCTCGCCCGCCCGGGCGAGCCTTTCTAAAAATCAAATTTCCCGGGGAACTTCTCGGATAATATATCCACTATACTTTGGAACACTTCCTCTTCTCCTCTGCGCGTGTCCAGAACCACAACCCTTTCGGGTTCCCCCCTCGCGATCTCCAGAAACCCATCCCTCACTCTCTTTAAGAATTCAAGCTTGTCAAATCTGGTCTTCTCCCTTATCCTGTTCACCGCAAGCTCTGGTTCTACATCAAGGAGGAAGGTTATGTCTGGCTTGATACCAAAGGAGGCGAACTCGTTCAACCTTCTCACGAGCTCAAGGTCCAAACCCCTCCCGTAGCCCTGATAGGCTAAGGTTGAATCCGTGAACCTGTCAAGGATGACGACCGCACCCCTCTCCATATCTGGCTTTAGCTTCTCAAGGACAAGCTGTGCGCGTGCACTCTCAAAGAGCAGAAGTTCCGTGCGCTCGTTCAGCTCCCTTTTTATGAGAATATCTCTGAGTTCTTCTCCGAGGGGCGTACCTCCGGGTTCTCTGTAAAGGGAGACATTGATTCCTTTTGCTCTTAAAAACTCGTAGAGCTTCCTTGACTGGGTGGTTTTACCGCTCCCGTCTATTCCCTCAAAGGTTATGAGCATAAGGGGATTATATCAATCTCCCCAGTACCTCTGCTCCTTCCAGGGATCCCCCACCATGTGATAGCCTCTTTCCTCCCAGTAGCCGGGCTTGTCTTCCTTTCTGAACTCAATTCCCCATATGTACTTGGCGCTCTTCCAGGCGTAGAGTTGGGGAACCACGAGCCTCAGCGGGTAGCCGTGCTCCTGAGGTATCGTCTCACCAAACATCTTGTAGGCTATTATTGAATCCTCCCTGGCAAAGTACTCAAGGGGCAGGTTGGTCGTGTAACCCTCCAGACAGTACACGAAGACGTATTTAGCTTCGGGCTTGGGTCTTACGAGCTTTATTATCTCTGAGGTCGGGACGCCCTCCCACTGGACTTCCCTGACGCTCCAGCGGGTAACGCAGTGAAAGTCCGCTATTAGCTCCACCGAAGGTAGCTTCAGAACCTCTTCGTATGCAAGTTCTACTGGGTTCTCCACCTCGCCCCAGACCTTGAACCTGTATCTGTCCATGTCTATGCGTGGTAGCCTCTCAACTATGTCATAGACTATGGGGTAGTTTATCCAGTGCTGACCGGGTGGGAGCCTGTCTTTCCTCAGATTTACAGGGCTTATTACCTTCTTTTTATCCATGCCTGAAGTTTAAGCTCTCAGAACCCTGCTTTCTATGACAGAGGTTAAACATTCACCAGCTCAAGGTCTATCTCAGATAGGGGCTCTCCTCTGCCATCCACAACCGCAATTATGTTCTCCAGCCTCACACCGAACTTGCCCGGCAGGTATATGCCCGGTTCTACTGTGAAGACCATCCCTTCCTCTATGGTTATGTCCGCATCCTCCCCCTTGTAGTAAACCCTTGGGTACTCGTGTATCTCAACGCCTATCCCGTGCCCGGTGGTGTGGACGAAGTACTTGCCGTAGCGCTTCTTTTTTATATATTCTCTTGCGGTTTTGTCCACATCCCCCAGCCTGTTCCCTACCTTTACCTTCTCAAGGGCGAAGAGATGGGCGTCCCTCACTATGTTGTAGACCTTCACAAACTCCCTGTCTGGAGTCCCAAGGTAGAAAGTCCTTGTGAAGTCTGTGCAGTAACCCTTCCAGACAAGACCCATATCTATGAGGACGGGGGCGTTGGGTCTTATCTTCCTCTCTGAGGTCTCCCAGTGGGGTATGGCACTGCCCTCTCCCGAGGCAACTATAGCAGGGAAGCTCTCACCACTTCCACCCTGCTCAAATATCTTACTCACTATAAAACCCCTAACTTCAAGCTCGGTCATTCCGGGTCTGACGAAGTTCAGGAGTTCCCTGTATATGGAGTCGCTCTTCTTTACGCCTTCCCTCATTGTGTCTATCTCTTCCTTGGTCTTTATAGCCCTGACCTCTTTAAGAAAGTTCGGATACCCCTTCCACTTTATCCTGGTGCTCCTGAGGTACTTTCTCAGCTCACAGCTGACCCTGTCGCTCTCGTATCCGACCCTTGCAAGCCCTTTCTCCCTCAAGAACTTTTTTATCTGGCGCAGTGCCCTCCCCTTTAAGAGAACCACTTCCCAGTCCCTGAGCTCTTCCTTTGCCTTCTCGTAGTAACGACCATCGGTCAGAAGATACTTTGAGTCTGGAGTTATCACCGCGTAGGCGTGGGTTGATCTGAATCGGGAGAGGTAAAAGACGTTCGCCTGAGAGCTGAACATAAAGGCGTCAAGACCTTCCTTCTTTATCAGCTCCTGGACTTCTCTCAGCTTCATGGTTTACTCATTTTACCGAAAGGAGATACCTATCCTTAAATTCCTTAGCTACCTCGGGGTCGTATATATCTACGGTATAAACCGATCCGTCCTTGAACTCAACTACGAAGCCTTCACCTTCTATAGAGTAGTCAGGTTCGCCCTCCACACCCTTTCTGGTCGCAAGGATAGTTCCTGTGTCCGAATACTCTTTGACTTCATAGTTCTCAAGGTTTATCCTTAATAGCAGTTCCATCTTCCGCTCCTCTTCCTTGAATATACTTTCCGCTTGTCCATTATGTAAAGAGGAATATATAAATCTCTGAACCCTTCACGGTATCTTCGCACACAAGCTCTGGACTGTTTAATGCTTCCAGAACCCCTTGCCCCGTAATGTGAAAAGGAAAAGTTCACTTCAACCTCCTCTTTCTGGAGGAGGGTATTCCGAGAAGCTCCCTGTACTTGGCGACCGTCCTCCTTGCCACGTTGTGTCCTCTCTCCCGGAGTATCTTCGCTATCTCATCATCACTGAGGGGTTTTCTCCTGTCCTCCCCCGCTATGATCTCCTTTATCTCTCTCATGAGCTCTTCCTGGGACATACCCCCAACCGTTTCCCTCACGAAGAAGAACCTGAAAGGGTAAGTCCCCTGAGGAGTCTTAACGTACTTTGAGCTTATGAGTCTGCTTACCGTTGATTCACTTACGCCGACCTTCTCCGCAACGTCCTTCACGAGGAGGCTCTTCAGATTGCCCTCTCCCTTGAGGAAGCCCTCCTGAGTCTCAATTATCTCGTTCAGTATCTTTCTCAGGTTCTCCCGTCTAACCGCAAGGATCTTTCTGAAGTTCTCGTACCTTTCCATATACTCCTTGAGAAACTCCCTCGCTTCGCCCTTGACCCTCTGAAGCATCTCCATGTAAGAATGGTTCGGTCTTATATCTATTAACTCCTCGTAGATGTATCCAACCATCTCACCATCGTCCAGCTCTATGACCGCATCCACCTTAGATACCCTTGGAACAGAAACTTCCTCTTCTATGGGTGAAAGGCGGATATGACTCAGCTTGAGCTTCGCGGATTCGGATATGCTACCGCCCTTCAGCGCACTCTCAAACTCCTCCAAAAGTTCAGGCTCCTCAGGGTAGAGGTCCTCTATCTGGAGCCTAACAAACTCTATGAGGTCTCTTGAGCACACCCCGAGGGGTTCAAGCCTCATCACAAACTCACGTATATCCTCAACGTACTCCTCCGGCACCTGAAACTTTTCCGCTACAGAGCTTATATCACCCTTAAAGAAACCTCTCTCGTCTGTCTGTGCTACAAGTTCACTGACTATTTCAAGGTCTATTCCTTCAAGCTCAGCCCTCATATTCCTCTGAAGGAGCTCAAGGGGATGTACCCTGAACTTCGGCTCGGGTAGTTTTTTTTCTTCAAAGAGCTGATAGGCTCTCTCAGAAACGCAGACCTCTTCTATAAAAGGGTTGGATTCTTTCTCCTCCTTGAGTATCTGTTCAAGCTCCTGAACGGGATAGAGGAGTATCTCCACCTGGTTCTTCAGAAGGAGGTTGAGGTTTACCTTCAGCTTAAGCTGGAGCTCGTTCCTCAGCATCACTCTTTAAACTCTTCCGGGACGCCAAAGTTGTCTCTGATCTGTCCCTCTCCGAGGATTATGAACTTGGGTATGGTGAGCTCCTCAAGTCCCATGGGACCCCTTGCGTGTATCTTATCCGTAGAAATACCCATCTCCGCCCCGAGACCGAACTCGTTCCCGTCGGTGAACCTCGTGGAGGCGTTCACGTAGACCGCCGCCGAGTCCACCTCTCTCAGGAACTTCATAGCCCTTGAGTAGTCCTCCGTGATTATCGCGTCCGAGTGCTTGGAGCCGTATTTCTCTATGAAGGCTATCGCCTCGTCTATATTTTCCACCACCTTGACAGCGAGTATGAGGTCAAGAAACTCCTCGTAGTAGTCCTCCTCAGTTGCGGGAACAGCCTTCACGAAAGAGAGCTGGGGATCGTTCTTGATCACCTCGTAGCTCTCCTCGTCGCACCTCAGCTCCACCCCAGCCTTGCCGAGGTAGTAGGCCATCCTGGGGAAGAACTCTCTGAGAATCTTCCTGTTTACTACGAGGTTCTCCACCGCGTTGCAGACAGAAGGTCTCTGAACCTTTGCGTTGAAGACTATATCGTAAGCTTTATCCAGGTTTGCCCTGTCGTCCACGTATATATTGCAAACCCCCTTGTAGTGCTTTATAACTGGAACTCTTGCGTGCTCGGCCACTGCCCTTATAAGGCTCTCACCACCTCTGGGGATAGCCACATCGATCCTTCCCTCCATCTTCAGGAACTCCCAGACGAGCTCCCTCTCGGTCCTTTCTATGAACTGGATCGCCTCCTCCGGGAAGCCCTCCTCACGGGAAGCCTCCTTGAGGATCTCCACGAGAACCCTGTTTGAGTTTACCGCCTCTTTACCACCTCTCAGGATCACCGCGTTTGAGGACTTCATACAGAGGGACGCAGCCTCAACCGTAACGTTGGGTCTTGACTCATAGACTATGAAGACGACACCGAGGGGAACCCTCATCCTCCCGACCTTGAGCCCGTTGGGGAGGTTCCACATCTTTATCACTTCACCCACGGGGTCGGGGAGTGAGGCGACGTCCTTTAGGACTTTTATCATCCCGTCTATCCGTTTGTCGCTGAGGACGAGCCTGTCTATAACCGCAGGCTTGAGACCCAATCCCTTCGCAAACTCTACGTCCTTCTCGTTCTCCTCCTTTATGAGCTCCCTCTTTGCGTCCAAGAGCTCCGCAGATCTCAGGAGCGCTCTGTTCTTTACCTCGGTTTTCAGGGACATGAGCTCCCTAAGAACGCTCCTCGCCCTCTCTACCTTCTCCTCAGCGTAAGACCTCAGCTCCTCCGAAACCGCAGACATCCTCTTTCCTCCTACCAGAACCTTCCAACATCAATCTTTAAAGTGCAGTCTTTTATTTTAAGCTCAAGCTTACCTTCGTCCGAGTCAAAGAACTTTCTGTACCTGCTCCTGACTATACTGAAAGCCCTCACCTTTTTGAGGTCAGGATATACGAGAACGTAGGTCTTCACCCCTTCCCTCTCGTAGAGCTCGTACTTTAACCTTTCATCCTTCTGAGCTGTGCTCGGGGAGACTACCTCCACAACGAGCTCCGGGGTCTCCCTCAGATACTCCTCAACCTCTCTGTACATGACCATGATGTCTGGCCTTACAACCGTGTCCTCACTTACGATCCAGTCAAGCTCTGGATAGACGAAGCACCTCTCCGGGCAGTGTTCAAGCTGTTCCCTAAGCTGATATACGAGCTCACCAGCGATCTTCTGATGCTTCCCAAAGGAGGGAGCCATGGCGTAGGGAACTCCCTCTATCAGCTCCCAGTCTCCTTCCCAGAGCCTGTAGTCCTCGTAGGCGTATCTGGGAAGGTACTTCTTTGCGAGGTTCATAGGTTTAAATTATATACTTCTGTGCTAAAATACCTTCTTCAATCCAAGGAGGAAGGAAGAGATGAGAGTCAAAGGACCCTCTTCAAGGAAACGCAAGAAGAAGATACTCAAGCTGGCAAAGGGATACAGGGGAATGCGCCACACCTCCTACAGGAGGGCGAAAGAGGCTGTAATGCGCGCCCTCTACTACGAGTACAGGGACAGGAGGCAGAGAAAGAGGGAGTTCAGGAGGCTCTGGATAGCGAGGATAAACGCGGCCGTTCGGCCTTACGGTCTCTCCTACAGCAAGTTCATAAATGGACTCAAGAAGGCAGGGATAGAGCTTGACAGAAAGATACTCGCCGATATGGCGGTGAGAGACCCGGAAGGTTTTGCCCAGGTTGTTGAAAAGGCAAAGTCCGCCCTGTAATGAACCTAAAGGAGATAAAGGAAGAAGCCCTAAGGGATATAGAATCTGCAAAGAACCTTCAGGAGCTCCAGAGCGTCCGCTCCAAGTATCTGGGTAAGAAGGGACTCGTCAGCTCCGCCCTCAAGAGGATAAAGGAGATACCCCCGGAGGAGAGGAAGGAGTACGGGAGAAAGGTAAACGAGATAAAGGAACTCATAGAGGAGCGCCTCAAGGAGAAGGAGGAGGAGCTAAAGAGGAGGGAGCTTGAGGAGAAGCTGTCCAGAGAGTGGATAGACCTCACCGTCCCGGTTAAAGGAGCTGTCGGTAGCCTCCATCCGATAACCGTAACCCTTGAGAGGATAGTGAACATTTTCAGGGGCATGGGCTTTACCGTTGAGGAGGGACCGGAGGTTGAGCTTGAGG
>WGFS01000188.1 GCA_015492115.1 Aquificaceae bacterium | reverse complement strand
GGAAGAGGCAAACGACGTGGAGAGGTGGGTCTGGGAGGAAGGCAAGAAGGTTATACTGCTTGGATACTACAAGAACGAGGATCACATAGCGGACACCTGCAACACTCTCGCGAGAAGGTTCGGGATGGAACTTAACTCCGACGAGGTGACGGACGAGAAAAGCAACCACAACGGGGACAGGTACTTTGTTGTTACATCTAAGATAAGGAGATACAACAAGAACGACAAGAATGAGGTGAATGTGGAGAAGATACTCCTTCCATGCACAGCCTCCATAAAGCCCATAATGCCCGATACAAAGATAGTGGCGAGGGCGGAGGATACCGCTGTGTCAAACCAGGACAACTACACCCTTCTTATTGCGGAGCAGATAGCACCACCCTCCGGTGGTTACTTCTGTCTTGCGGGAACCTGTGTCTTCTGGGACAACTACTCTATAAGCCTATACGACAACCTGAACTTCTCCCTCAACCTTCTCAGACACAAGCCACCGGTCAAAGAAATGCCCGGCGGAGGGAAGCCCGTAAGGTTCGGGCTCTAATGGACCAGGAAGTAGATACCCACGTTGAAGTGGTGAACCACGTCCCCATTGTAGTCCCCGGTCATGAATATCTTTCCCTTGTACTCCCCGAGAACACCTACGGTGGGTGTGAACAGTAGCTTCCCTCCAACAAAGAACTGGAGCCCAAAGTTCATATCCTTGTTGGTTAACCCTCCCGATCTCTCCTTGAACCTGTTTATTGAGCCACCAAAACCCGTGTAAGCCCTGATGTTGTTTGAGATATGTAACTCAATAGAAGGGTTCAGTTCAAGGGCTGTGTATATAACCGTTCTGTTTCTACTCATCTTGCTTCCGGTAGATAGCTCTATGGACGCACCCGCATCAAAGCCAGCGGTAGTCTGCGCACCCATGTAACCGTAAACCGCAAAGAACTCGTCAAGGGTCTTGTCGGGCTTGGAACCGTCCACGCTGTCGTACTTGACCTTAACAAGTCCCGTTTTGACTCCGAACTCACGGACTACATCTCCCTCAAAGTACTGGGCAAAGCTAAGGGACGCTACGAGCGGTAAGGCGAGAAGGTACTTCCTCATGCTCTCTCCTCCTTTTAATGCTCTCTTATAAGTAAGAGTTTATCACCCTTCACATCGGGCGTAGAAGATGAAAGCTCTGGAGGGGTTGAAAGTATAATAGAAGCATGAGAGCGGTCATATCCGTTTATAGGAAGGAAGGAGTAGAGAAGCTCGCAAGGTCTCTTCGGAACCTCGGGTACGAGATACTCTCAACGGGAGGAACCGCGAAGTACCTGAGAGAGCACGGTATAGAGACGGAGGAGATAGCCAAGGTAACGGGCTTTCCAGAGATCCTGAACGGAAGGGTTAAGACCCTCCACCCTGTCATACACGGAGGGATACTCTACAGGGACTGGGTTGAGAAGGACAGGGAGGAGATAGAGGGGCTGGGGATAGCTCCTGTGGACGTTGTTGTCGTTAACCTTTACCCCTTTGAGGAGATGATGAAGGAGGATCTGGAAGAAGAAGAGCTGATGGAGTTCATAGATATAGGGGGTCCTTCCCTCATAAGGGCGGGAGCAAAAAACTACTTCAGGGTAGTTGTATTGGTTGACCCAGATGATTACGAATGGGTTATAGAGAAGCTTGAGAAGGGGGAGCTTGATAAAAGGGACAGGGCATACCTTGCCTGGAAAGCCTTTTCCCACACAGCTTACTACGATGGGGTTATATCAAACGCTCTGAAGAGGCTCTTCAACATAGAGGAGGAGAGTAAGGAGCTGAGCGTTCCCATGAGGCTCTCCTCAAAGCTCAGGTACGGGGAGAACCCCCACCAGAGGGGAGTCCTTTACACTAACCCCTTTGAAGAGCTCGGTGTGGCGAGGGCGCAGGTGCTCCAGGGGAAGGAGATGTCCTTCAACAACTACCTTGACGCGGACTCAGCGGTCAGGATAGTCTTGGAGTTTCCCAACGACCCAGCCTGCGCGATAGTCAAACACAACAATCCCTGCGGAGTATCCCTCGGTAAAGACCTGAAGGATGCCTTCCTGAAGGCAAAGGAGACGGATCCGGAGTCAGCCTTCGGTGGGATAGTAGCCTTCAACGATAAGGTGAACGGGGAGCTTGCGGAGGAGCTCACGTCCATGTTCCTTGAAGTGGTGATAGCCCCCGAGTACGACGAGAGAGCTCTGGAGGTCTTATCAAGGAAGAAGAACCTGAGGGTTATAAGGTTCTTCGGAAAGTCTCACTCCTACGATATAAAGAAGGTCAGCGGAGGCTTCCTGCTTCAGGACGAGGACACCCAGCTCTACGAGAGGCTTGAGACGGTCACGAAGAGGGAGCCCACAGAACGGGAGATGGAGGATCTCCTATTCGCATGGAAGGTCTGCAAGCATGTGAAATCCAACGCGGTTGTTATAGCCAAGGACAGAAGAACCCTCGGTATAGGGTCAGGTCAGGTCTCAAGGGTTGACAGCCTGAGGTGTGCCATAGAGAAGGCAAAGAGGTACGGTTTTGACCTTAGAGGTGCGGTTCTCGCATCGGAAGCCTTCTTCCCCTTCAGGGATTCCATAGACATAGCCCACGAGGCGGGCATAACCGCGGTCATACACCCCGGAGGCTCCATAAGGGACAAAGAGGTCTTCGGATCGGCGGACGAGCACGGGATGGCTATGGTCATAACGGGGATGAGACACTTCAGGCATTGATGTTTGAGTTCCTCGTCTGGTTGAAGGAAACCGACTCTACCCAGAGGAGGCTGAAAGAAGGGAACTTCCCCTGCGGGACCGTTCTCGTTGCGGACAGACAAAAAGAGGGAAAAGGAAGAAAAGGAAGGAGGTGGGAGTCCCAGGAGGGAGGCTTATACTTTAGTTTCGTCCTATGTGAGGAGGATTTTAAGAATTACTCACAGCTACCCCTTGTGGTGGGGCTTGCGATCTCCGACTACCTTGATAGCCTGGGCGTAAGGACAGCGGTTAAATGGCCCAACGACGTGTATGCTAAAGGGAAGAAGATCGCAGGAGTACTCGTGGAGAAGAGTGCAAACAGAATAGTAGTAGGTATAGGGTTGAACGTCAATCAGGACAGCTTTCCTCCAGAAATAAGAGAGAGTGCGACATCACTGAAGCTCGTGAGCGGTAAAGATCACAGCAGGGTGGAGGTGATCCGCGGACTGCTTGAATTCCTGTCCTCTTACTTAGAAGAATACAGAGAAGAGGGCTTCTATCCCTTCAAACGCAGGATAGAAGAGAAACTGCTCTTCAAGGGGGAGGAGGTTATAATCCTCGGCGAGGAGCCAGAGGTTGGGATACTCCTGGGTATAGACGATAGGGGTTTCCTCCTTCTCCAGACATCGGAGGGAACAAAAAGCATAATGGCAGGAGACCTGAGCCTCAGACTTTACAGGTAGGTTTGTGATAGTAATCATTTGTTCACAGAAAACATCTGTTAACTTAATAGTACCCACAACACGAGGAGGTGGTCACGTGCTCATCAGACCAGATGAGATTCAAAAGGTGGCAAACATGTTCTTCAACGCTGTCCATGAGGATGAGATTGAGCTCATAAACCAGCTCTACGATGCCCTCAAGGCGAACGATATAGAAAAAGCGGACAAACTCATGGACGAACTGCTCGTGGACGTGGAAGACCACTTCTCAACCGAAGAAGCCATGATGAAGGAGGCGGACTTCTTCGGTTACCCCATGCACAAGGCAGACCACGACAAGATGAGGAAGGAGATAAAGGAAGTTTACAACAGGTGGAAGGAGAACAAGGACCCAAAGAGGGTCATTGACTTCCTGGAGAACAAGCTCGTTCCATGGCTGAAGCTCCACGTAGCCCAGTGGGATTCAATCACAGCCATGCACATTGGAGACTAAGAGACCCTCTTCCAGAGTATGTAGGAGGGAGGGATACCTCTAAACTCAACCCTGCATGTTCTGTATCCGAGCTTCTCAGTCCACTCGGGCTTAAGCTCCCTGCCCTTCATAACGAAGACAAACCCTCGTGAAAGCCTCTCAAGCAGGGGAATGATCTCCTCAAACTCTCCCATTGCTCGTGAAACAACTATGTCAAACTTCCTGTCAAGCCTCTCAGCTCTCTCACAGAGGACTGTCCAGTCAAGTCCGAGCTTTACCTTTAAATACTCCAGAAAGCTACACTTCTTTGCGACCGCCTCTATCAGGAAGAGCTTTATATCCTTCAGGTATATCTTCAGGGGAACTCCGGGGAAGCCAGCCCCACTGCCAACGTCCGCAACGGTTCTTCCTCTCCAGTCAACACCGAGCTCCTCAAAACACCTGACAAGGGAGAGGGAATCAAGGAAGTGCCTCTTAACTATGTCCTCGTCGTCAGTCAGGGCTGTGAGGTTATGAACCCTGTTCCACCTCTTCAGCTCCTCAAGATATGTAAGGAACCTGTTTACATCCTCCTCACCGAGCTCAAATCCCGCGGAGGAGAAGGTCTTCTCTATAAGCTCACGCACCGACAACTTCCAGAACCCTCTCCACGACCCCTCTGGGGTCGTCACTCTCATAGATATCCCTTCCCATCACGAGCATATCCGCTCCCTCCTTCACAGCAAACTCCGGTGGGTAAACCCTCCTCTGGTCTCCCCTCCGCCCTGAGACCCTTATCCCTGGAACGACCGTGAATAAACCCGTCCTCTCCTTTATCCTCCTCACCTCCCCAGCTGAACAGACCACTCCGTCCAAACCCGAAGCGTGCGCGATCTCAGCGAGGTAGAGGGCGAACTCCTCAACACTCTTGAAGCCTGTTTTTAAAAAGCTCAGATAGCTCTCATCGTGGCTCGTGAGCACAGTAACGCCTATCAGCTTCAGGTCTCTCTTCGCCTCTACCGCGGTTCTGAGCATCTCCTCCCCACCGAGGGTGTGGAGCGTAAGGTAGTCAACCCCGAGGGTGACAGACTCCTCAACAGCAAGGCTGACCGTGTTGGGTATGTCATGAAACTTCATGTCAAGGAAGAGCTCCCTTCCTTTCTCCTTCACGTAACCAAGTATCTTTCCCCGGGACTGGATGAAGAGCTTTGGTCCAACCTTGAACACCAGAGGGTAGTCTGAGAGAAGGTCAACGAGTCTGTAAGCTCTGTCCTCGTCAAGGTCAAGGGCCACACACAGCTTTGGCATGGGAATATTAAAGCATGAGGGGGAGCGAGGAAAGTGGCTCATCCCTCAGTCTGTATGCGAGCTTCAAAAAAACGAGGGCTGTTATGTAAGCGTCATCAAGGGCTGAGTGAAACCCCACCGAAGGTATATCCAGCTCCTGAGCGATCTCCTTGAGACCCTTACCGTCACCCCCCTTCCTTCTCCACAGCTTAAAGACGTCAAGCCTGAAGTTGACCAGCGGTAGCCCAAAGAGGGAGAGGGTGTACTTTTCAATCATCTTCCTGTCAAACTCCACGTTAAATCCCACTAGGACTGTCCCCCTGCAGTAGAGGAGGAAGTCCTCCACAACCTCTTCAAGGGGTCTTGCCCTCTCCTCCAGCTCGGACAGGGTTATTCCATGCACCTCCACAGAGCTCCTGGAGAGTTCTTCGGGTTTAACGAACTCATGAAAGCTCTCCGAGAGATCTATAGAAAAATTAAAAACCTTGAGGGCTCCAACGGACACAAGCTCAGACCTCTTGGGGTCAAGACCGGTCGTCTCTGTGTCAAACACGGTGAAGGGTGTTTCACCTACCTTCTGAGAGAGGTCTATGTCCGGGAAGAACCTTTCAAAGTGAGGGTTACCTCCATATCTCCTCTTCAGGCAGGTTCTCTTTACTCTCAGGTACAGGCTCATCTCGGTATGTGGGCTGTGTACCTTCTCTC
>WGFS01000187.1 GCA_015492115.1 Aquificaceae bacterium | reverse complement strand
CTGGAGATGCTCGCAATGGGGAACGTGAGGACCGTTCTGATCCCCGAAGACTTTGAGAAGCCCGGATACCTCTGTCCCCAGACCCACCTCGTCTCCCTGAAGCCCGAGTGTCCTCTTGAAGGTGAGGAGCCCCTTGAGGTAGAGGATATAGTGGACGAGGTCATAGAGGAGGCTCTTGAACAGAAGGCGAGCGTTGAGGTCGTGGTTGACAAAGAGCTTCAGAAGAAGGTGGACGGGCTCGCCGCCTTCCTTAGATTTAGCCTATGAACGAAGAGAGGTTGATGATATTCATTGACGGATCCAATCTCTTCCATGGGATAAGGTATCTCAACATAAAGATAGACTACACGAGACTCGTTGAGTTCCTGAGGGAGAGCAGGAGGCTCGTGAGGACCTACTTCTACACCGCGGTCCCCCAGGACAGGGACGTCAGGAAGGGAACACCCGAGTGGGAGAGTCTGGTGCGCCAGAAGAGGTTCCTTGACGAGCTCGCCCTCTCGGGGATAAAGGTGAAGCTCGCTAAGTTGAGAAAACTCCCCTCCGGGGAGTTCATAGAAAAGGAAGTGGATATAATGCTCGCGACAGATATGCTCTCCTTAGCCTTCCAGGACGCCTACGACACCGCAGTCCTCGTGAGCGGGGACAGCGACTTCATATACACGGTTGAGGAGGTCCAGAGGATAGGCAAGAGGGTTGAGAACGCCACCTTCAAGAAGACGAGCTCTTACAACCTCAGGAAGGCCTGCGACAGGTTCATACTCCTTGACAACTTCATAGACCGCTTCACCTACGAGGAGAAGCCGGCGATATACGAGGAGGTCGGCTTCTGGGCGAAGATAAAGAGCCTCTGGAAGAGATGAAGGTTCTCGTGGCAACCACCAACCCTGGAAAGCTCAGGGAGATAGAGAGAATACTCAGCCCTCTCGGATACAAGGTCGTAAAGCCCCCCGAGAAGTTAGAGGTTAAGGAAACGGGGAGAACATTCCTTGAGAACGCCTATCTGAAGGCAAAGGCTTACCATGAGAGGTTCGGGCTCCCAACCCTCGCGGACGACTCGGGTCTTGTCGTGGACTCTCTCGGCGGATACCCCGGGGTATTCTCAAGCAGGTTCTACTCATTGGAGTTCGGGGGTAAGGAGGAGCTAAAGGGCTCTGCGGACGAGGCGAACGTAAGGAAGCTCCTGAGACTCCTACAATGTGAGGAAGACAGGAGGGCGAAGTTCGTTGCCTTCGTTGTCCTGTATCTGGGGGAGAAGGGGTTCTTTGCAGAAGGGGAGTGCAGGGGGGAGATAGTGGAGTCCCCGAGAGGTTCGGGAGGCTTCGGTTACGACCCTGTCTTCAGACCGGAGGGTTACGACAGGACTATGGCGGAGCTCCCCCCGGAGGAAAAAGACAGGATATCCCACAGAGGTAGGGCTCTGAGGAATCTCGCCGGGCTCTTGGAGAGCTGTGATCTGTAGTGGATATAAAGGAGAAGATAAAGACCCTTCAGGTTCTGAAGGGCACCCTTAATGTCTGGGAAGTAATAGCGGTAAACAGGTACAAGAAGTACAGCTCTGTCGTAGGAGCACAGCTCCCTTACTTCCTCAGACTACAGGAGGTTCTGGAACACCTCTACGCCCTCTATCCCGGGGTCAGGACGGAGCTACTCCAGATGAGGGAGGAGGAGAGGGTTGACATCCTCGTCCTCACCTCCGACAGGGGGTACGTCGGGGACTTCATCACGAGGACCATGAAGGTAATGGAAAGGCTCGTAGAGCATAAAAGAGACAGGAAGATAAACCTCTTCATAGCGGGCAGGAGGGGTGCCTCAAGCAGGCTCGTCAGGATGGGAGCGGTGGTCTTTGAAGACGTCCTCACGAGGGACATAAACTGGGAAGTGGTTGAGAGGATAAGGTATGTCCTCATTGAGCGCTACAGAAGAAAGTTCAGCGATGCATGTTACGTCGTATTCCAGAGACCGGAGGTTGAGGCTGGGGAGCTTATAGAGATAGAGGAGAGGAGGGAGGCTCTGCTTGAGGAGGGTCCCTTCTTCTACCCGAGGTTCGAAGAGGTTCTCAGGCTGAAGCCCATGAGGGCGGTTGAGAGGGGGAGGTACAGACCCATAGTAACGAGGTTCCTCCCGGCAGACGTAAGGAAAAGGTACCTGAAGGAAACCATTTTGAACCTGGAAGCTCCGGAAGATGCGTTTATAGAAGAGTTGCTTGAGATTTACCTTAGCTTCTTCATGAGGGAGGTCTTCCTTGAGCACTTCACCTCCATAAACTTCGCCAGGTACAGGACCATATCCCGGATACTTGAGAACATAGACAGGAAGCTAAGCGCTTACAAACGCCTTGTGAACAAACTCAGACAGGAGAAGATAACTAAGGAGATAGAGGATATAGTCTTCTCCCTCATGGCTACGGAAGAAAAGACCTTTAGAGCCTACCAAGAGAAGACCTGCACCCTTGAAGTGGATACGAACCTCAAAGGGGAGCTCGTTGAGCACCTCAAAGAGGAGCTTGAAAAAAGGGGCTTTAGCGTGGGAAGGGTTGAGAGGAGAAGGCTCTTGGGAGGTTTCAGACTCCTCCTGCCCGGGAAGGCTTTTGACCTTTCCGTAGTGGGGTTCTTGAGCTCTTTGAAGGGAAGTGTAAAGCTCAATATATTAAAAGAAGAGGGCTGGTAGCTCAGCTGGCAGAGCAGCGGACTCTTAATCCGCAGGTCGCGGGTTCGAATCCCGCCCAGCCCATGGTTGACAATATACTATTTCCCTGTGGTAAGGCTTCTGTTTCTCCTGTTCCTCATAAGTGCGGTCTCTTACGTTGACAGGATAAACATAGCGATCGCGGGGAAGGGGATGATGGAGGAGTTCGGGATAGACCAGGTCAGGATGGGGGTCCTCTTCTCCGCATTCGTTCTCGGATACGCCCTCTTCCAGATCCCCGGAGGCACTCTTGCGGACAGGTTCGGCGGTAAGCTCACCCTCTTTTTGGCGCTCCTCTGGTGGTCTTTATTTACAGGTCTCACCGGAGTTGCAGGAGATATAGCTTTCAGGATCGGCTTTGATCTGATTGTCCTCACCGCCCTGATCAGGTTCCTCGTTGGTGTTGGTGAGGCGACAGCCTTCCCCTCTTACAACAGGCTCGTTGCCTCCGAACTCCCCCCTGAGAAGAAGGGTCTCGGCATGGGCGTATCCATAGGTGGTATAGGGGTGGGAGCTGCTCTGACACCTCCTCTCGTGGTATGGGTAATGGAAGTGTTAGGCTGGAGGTGGGCTTTCTACCTCTCCGCCCTCGTTGGTTCCGTTCTCGCCCTCGTGTGGTGGTTCGCGGTGAAAGAAAGGGGGAAGGTTGGGAGGAAGGAAGGAGAAGGTTTCCTGAGATTGCTGAAGGATAGGAGAGTATGGTTCCTGACGCTCAGCTACACCACCTTCGGCTACATAGTTTACGTTTACTACTCCTGGTTCTTCCTGTACCTCACGGAGGTAAGAGGGGTAAACCTGAAGGAGAGTGCGGTTCTGACCACCCTTCCATTCCTGGCACTTACCCTCGGCTCCTTCTCAGGGGGATACCTCACCGACAGGCTTACCCAGTCCTTCGGAGGTGTGAAGGGAAGGATACTCCTCATATCCCTCTCCATGAGCCTGGCGGGTATCTTCATAATACTCGGGAGCACCGCTAAGGCTTCCCTCCCGGCTGTCCTCTACCTCTCCCTCGGAGCCTTCTTCCTCTTCCTTTCCCTCGGAGCATACTGGGCGCTTCCCATAGACATATCAAACCCTAACGCGGGGAAGGTATCCGGCATGATGAACACGGGAGCTAACCTCGGAGGGACCATCTCTCCAACCCTGACCCCGCTGATAGCCCAGAACTTCGGGTGGCAGTATGCCATAGACTTCTCAGCTCTGATGGCTTTCCTCGGTGCCCTCCTTATCCTCGGGTGTGTGAGGAAGAGAAACTGACAGGGTACCTGCTCAGGGTATGTAGATAACCACGTCCCCCCTGCCGTTGAGCTTCGCCTGACAGGAGAGGCGCTCCCTCTCCTCAAGTCCTTCCTCCTCTATCGTTTCTGCCTCCTCAAATTCAGGAGGGTACAGGTTCTCCATCCCCTCCAGGACTATGACCTTACAGGAGGTACACTGCCCGTGCCCACCGCAGGCGCTGTCCAGCTCGTATCTGTGTCTGTAGAGTATCTCCATTATGCTCTGGTTCTCTATACCCTCAAACTCCCTGTTCAGGTTCAGAACCCTCACTCTGGGCACGTCTGACGACCTCCTTCAATCTCTCCTCAAGGACCTTGACAGACTCCTCCATGTCCTCTTTCTGGGAGGAGGCGAGCCTCGGAAAGCTCGTTATCTCTATGGTCTCAAGTATGGGCTTCCTATCCCTGTCGTATATTATCCCTATCCAGACACCATATATTCCCGTCTCCCTCCACTCGGCGGGCTGGGTCTTTGACTCGTAATAAACCCTGACCTGCCCCTCTCCGAGGACGTCAAGTATAGCCTCCCTGTCTTCCGGTGTTATGGGGACCTTGTTTATGTATATGATGTGTTCCTCTCCCTTCTCCAAGAAGTCTTTGAGGGCGTGGAGTATCTCTGTAAGTATGGGAACCGCGTTCATCAGCACAGGAGCTCCTCCAGCCCGCGGTTGTACTCAGCCCAGCTTTTTATTCCCTCAAGTCTATTGACGATCTCCCCATCTTTGAAGAAGAGAACCACCGGGGCGAAGTAAACCTTTAGTTCAGAGAGCTCCTTGACCTCGTCA
>WGFS01000186.1 GCA_015492115.1 Aquificaceae bacterium | reverse complement strand
TAGGCACCCTCGAACAGGCACAAACTCGCCTCCCTAACACCTTTGGATATGCAGGCATCCATGAAGTCCTTGGAAACCTCGTCCCATAGGCCATCGGAGCAAATCAGGAACACATCGTCTTTCCTAATCTCTATCTCCCTAACGTAAACCTTGGGATCCTCGGGGTAGCCACCCATAACCGCTGAGGTCAGTATGTTCCTCTCCGGGTGGCACCTCATCTCCTCTTCCTCTATCTCACCCCTCTCGAAAAGATCCTGAACCACCGTATGGTCCCTGGTTATCCTCTCCAAGGTTTCTCTCCTCCTGTAGACCCTGCAGTCCCCCACGTTGAAGACCAAGGCCCTGCTACCGGAGAGGAAGATACCCGCCACCGCGGTTCCCATGCCGAAGCACTCGGAAACCATACTAACGTGGTCGTCGAGAACCTTCTTGGACTTAGCTATAAGATCCTTAACCTCTTCAGGGGAGGAAGGCTCAGCGTCTTTCAGAACTTCGAGCACTAAGCCGCTTGCCCTGTCCCCGCATGGGTGACCGCCCATACCGTCCGCGACCGCAAAGGGCACAGTTCCCTCTATGTCCAGGGTTTCGTAAAGAGGATGGTCCATGGACGTCTCCGAAAAGACCTTGGTGGCCGCCAGCAGGGCGTCCTCGTTCCTGTACCTCACCTTGCCTATGTTGGTGATGTAGGCTACCTCGATCTTCACTGCTGATACTCAAATATCTTAAGGGCTACCAGATCTTTTAGCTTCTGGAACTGGTCTGGGGTGAGAACGCTCTTCAGGAACCTAACAGACCTGGCGTTCATGAGGGTCAGCTCAGTTTTTACATAGGCTATATCGCTCAGGACCTCTTTTAGCTTCTTCTCGTCCTCGCCGTTCAGGATCATCATCTTCGCCTTCCTGTCCAGGTACTCGAGGATCCTTATGTTCCTCTGGACCTCCCTCTCGTTCTCCTTTATGAACCTCTTTATCTTCTCCATCTGGACCTTGTCTATACCCAGATCATCCGAGTACTTTATCACGAAAGGCATGAGGAATATCCTGTCAACGAGGAAGTACTTGTTGGAGTACGTGACCTCGTCGGCCCACACTAAGACGGCCGTGACAAGTCCTAAGAGAACTCCCCTCATCCCTTGGTATATTATAAGAGATGGACATTACGGAGTTCTTGATACCTGCGATAGACATAAAGAACGGAAAGGTCGTCCGTCTCCTCAGGGGGGATTTTGAGAGGGTGAGGGTCTACTCGGACGATCCCCTGAAACTTGCTGGCATGTTCCAGGAGGCAGGCTTCAGAAGGATACACGTGGTTGACCTGGACGGTGCTGAGGGAGGGAGACTGAAGAACTACGACCTGATAAGGGGTATAAGGGAGGTCTTCAAGGGTGAGATAGAGGTCGGTGGAGGTGTGAGGAGTTACGAAATTGCAAAGTCTCTGCTGGAGGAGGGTATAGATTACGTAGTTATAGGGACCTTGGCAGTCAGAAACCCTAAGGAGTTTCAGCGTACGGTGGAGGCCTTCCCCGGAAGGGTCATCCTGTCCATAGACTCGAAGGGTGGGAGGGTGGCTGTGAGCGGCTGGAAGGAGAAGACGGATCTTACCCCAATAGACCTGGCAAGAGAATATGAAGAGAGACCCATCTGGGGCTACCTATACACTATAGTGGAGAGGGATGGGAGTCTGGAAGGCGTTGATCCTGAACCTTACAAGATGATGAAATCAGTGGTAAGAAAACCCGTCATCGCGTCTGGCGGGGTCTCCTCACTGGAAGATGTGGAGAAGCTCTACGGAGTGGTTGAGGGTGTCGTCGTTGGGAAAGCTATATACGAGGGGATGATACCGTTAAAAGGTTTAACCCATTGATCTCATAGCCGGTGAGAATCTCACCGAGTTGGAAAATACAACAACTATAGGAGGTGAGTTATGGACAGATGGATCCTTTGCGACTTTCACATCCACACCAACATGAGCGACGGGAATCTCTCCTACGGAGAAGCCTTCGACGCCTGGGAGATAGGAAACCAGAAAGCGGACAAAGATCCCGAGGCTCAGGTAGGAGCGTAGGATGAAGAAAAGGGTTCTCTTTATCTGCACCCACAACTCAGCCCGTTCCCAGATGGCGGAGGGGCTTCTGAACCACCTCTTCGGGGACAGATACCGAGCCTTCAGCGCCGGGACAAGGCCCTCAGGTGTGAACCCACTTGCAATTGAGGTAATGAAGGAGATAGGTATAGACATATCCCATCACAGGTCGAAGAGCCTTGAGGAGTTCGAAGGAGAGGAGTTCGACTACGTTATTACCGTCTGCGACAGCGCCAAAGAGGAGTGTCCCTACTTTGCGGGCGGGAAAAAGCGCATTCACAAAAGCTTCCCGGACCCCTCAAGCTATGAAGGGACTAAGGAGGAAAAGCTTGAGTTCTTCAGGAAGGTCAGGGACGAGATAAGGGAATGGATCGAGGAGACCTTCGGTAAAGGGGAGCCATGAAGGTTTTTCTTATAGAGGACGATGAGGACATAGCCCTCGTTGTCAGAGAAGCTCTAAAGAGTCAGGGCTTTGAGGTAGATCACTTCTTGAGGGCCCTTGAATTTTTTAGCGCTATTGAGAAGGAAACTCCAGACCTCGTGATAATTGATGTGATGCTTCCGGACTTTGACGGCTTTAGAATAGCTAATTTTTTAAAGAACAGGCCTGATCTTTCCGATATCCCTGTGATCTTTCTTACCGCAAGGGTTTCCGAAGAAGACAAGCTGAGAGGTTTTGAACTCGGAGCGGACGACTACATAACCAAGCCCTTCTCTATAAAAGAACTCATCGCGAGGGTGAACGCGGTCCTGAGGAGGGCTGGAAAGAAAAAGGAAGGAAAGATCTTCAAAGTAAAAGATCTTGAACTGGACACTGAGAAGGTGAAGGTAACGGTTGAAGGGAAAGAGGTTAAGCTCACCCCCTCCGAGTTCAAGATACTGAAGTTTTTACTCGAGAACTACGGAAGGCCCGTGAGCAGGGAGAAGCTCATAGAGAGCGTCTGGGGCTACGACCACGAAGCGAGCGACAGGACGGTGGACGTTCACATAAAGCATCTGAGGGATAAGCTTGGGGAATACGGAAGGTATATAAAGACCGTGAGGGGATTTGGCTACAAGTTCGAGGTGTGAGAGCCATAATCCTTTGGGCTTTCATTAAGGCAGAAGGACCTCCGCGATTGTTCCCTTCCCCTCCTCGCTTTCTATCCTGAGATCCGCTCCGAGGAAGTCTGCAATTTTTAGGTACACCCTCTCCCGTGTCCTCTATGAGGATCTTGATACCCCTTTCATCCCGCTCTATCCTGACGGAGACCCTGCCTCCTTTCCTGTTGTATCTAACCGCGTTCTCTACGAGGTTCTTCAGAAGTACGTAGAGCTTCTCCCTGTCGCTCTCGACCTCCACATCTTCTCCCGTAAGCTCGACGCTGAGTCCCTTCCGCTCCATCTCTTCCCTAAGATCCTCAAGGATGCTCCCCAGGACGCTCCTTAGAGAAAACCTTTCCCTGACCGACCTTTGTCCCGATTCGAGGAGAATTAACAGCCTGAGGGAGCTTATAAGCTTCTCAAGGTCCTCAAGGCGTCTGAGGGCTTTCTCTAAAAGCTCCCCGCTTGGCCTTCCCTGCATTAGGGCCGTCTCGAGCAGTCCCTTCACCGCGGTAAGGGGCGTGCTTAGCTCGTGGCTCACGGAGGCTATGAACTCTAACCAGCTCCCTCTCCCTGCAGAACCTGCCGGCAAAAGATACGCTTCCGTCTTCCGAAAGGATCACCACCCCAACGGACAGACGGTCGAGTACGTCCATCATTAAAAGGTTAAAGATAGAACGTTAAC
>WGFS01000185.1 GCA_015492115.1 Aquificaceae bacterium | reverse complement strand
GTGGTAAACTTTATCAAGTAGTTCTCTTACAAGCTTTAGGGCGCTCATACTTCAATTCTAACCCCTCCACTCGGAGGGGCTCCCTTGCTTGAAAAAGTTGACAACCTCTTCTGTCTCACCCCTCAATTATCTTGATATGCTCACTAAGGTCTATAGCTTAGACCTTTCTTTGCAAACAGATCCCGTTTGAGTTCCTGTTCGTAAAATCCCATCCACAGGAACTTATCAGAAACCACACTGAACTCAGCCGGGGTTTCAACATGGGTGACCACCAACGTGGAGCCGGTAAAATCCTGGATCATCTCTCCGACGACGCGAATACTCTTGGGAGAGAGGGCCTCCAGCTCCTTGATCGGGATCTTGATGTAATCGGGAGATACCTTTTTTATAAGCTCAAAGTGTTCTTGAGTAAACCTGACGTGATCGAAGCTCAGCCTCGGGATCTTCTCCCTTATCCGACCGATATCTATTTCGTATCTTAGAAGGCTCTCTATGTCCAGCTCCAGCACGACGTTTGCTTCTCTCCCTTCGTTCTCAAGTATCCTTTCGATTTCTTGGAACTCCGCAACGAGGGTCTGAACGTTCAGGTTCAGAAAGAGCAGCAAACCCCTACATGTTTTCTTCACCCTCATTAGGTTCAGGTGGAACAAGGCTACGTCTTTGAAGGATGGGAACTTGCGTGCCGATTCTCCGGCAAAAACTTCACACCCGACCTTCTCAGCCCCTCTGTAAACCCCCATTATTCTGAACATATCTCTCACTCCTTAAGCTTGAACCTTTCTATCTCACCGCTGACCTCCTCCGCCACGCTGTTGAGGTTCTCACCTTTCCTGGAGACCTCCTCTATCTTCTCCGTGTTCTTTCTTGATAGCTCAGCTATCTCAGTTGTGCTATTGAGGATGTTGTCTATCACAGCGCTCTGCTCCTCAACCGCTGTCGCCACCTGAACCATCAGATCCGCAACCTCTCTGTACTTCTGGGCTATGCTCACCAGACTCTGGGCGGTCTCATTCGTAGCAAGGACGGATTCGTCTATTGCCCCACTGACCTGCGCTACAAGCTCCTGTACGTTCTGTGCTGTCTTTGCACTGTTCTCAGCGAGCTTCCTTACCTCGTCCGCAACGACCGCAAACCCCCTTCCCATCTCTCCAGCCCTCGCGGCCTCTATTGCCGCGTTCAGAGCTAAGAGATTTGTCTGCTCCGCTATCTCAATTATCCTTCCTACGAACTCCTCTATGTCGTCCCCTGCTTTCTTAACCGACCTCATCGCTGTCTGGAGATGTCCCATGTTCTCCTCACCTTTCTCTATCTCCCTTCCCACCTCACCGCTCAGGTTCTTTACCTTCTCTGTGTTCTCAGCTATTACCCTGAGAGATGAGGAGAACTCATCTATTGCGGAGGATATGCTGTTTATATCTGTGTCCTGATTTAGTATGTTGCTGGCTACAGTTCTAAGTTCATCGCTGAGCCCCCTGAGTCCGCTCGCTATGTTCCTGAAACCTTCAAGTGCCTTCCTCAGAGCGGACGAGAGCCCATCAAGACCCCTGTTGGTGTTTAATCTCAGCCTCTCAAACTCACCCTCCATGGGGGTCTCTATCCTGTAGCTCAGATCTGCACCTGCGAGCCTCTCCATCGCCTCGCTCAGCTCGGAAAAGGCTCTGTGGAGCTTCTCCATGAGCTCGTCGTATGCCCTCGCCATGTCCCCTACCTCATCGTTGAGCTCGCTCCTGACCCTATCCGAGAAGTCTCCCTTAGAAGCCTTTTCCATGGCACCCTTTATCCTCTCTATAACGCCGACGTATCTTCCGAAAAACCTGTTCACGTAGAGGTATGAGAGGATAGCGAAGGCGAGGAAAACTATCACAACGATCCCCGCTATCTTCATCCCGAGCACCTTAAAACCCGAGACATCAAAGACAACGGTAACACCTCCTAAGACGGTTCCCTCCTTCACGTTGTGGCACATGAGGCAGTTTATATCCTTGTATTTCTTGGCTATGTAGGGTATGGTTACCCTGAATGTGGCGCCAGTAAGCGTCTCCCTCAGTTCTTCGTGGGGTTTTCCGGTTTTTAGAACCTCAAGGTCAAACCTGTCCCTCGGTCTCTCCTGCTCCCTCCCCTTGCCGAACTGCTTTGAGACAGCCTCCCCCCTTATTACATACATCTCCTTAACGCCCTCTAAATCTCTTATTGCCTTTAAGAAGAAGTCCCTCCGATCCATAGTTCCTGTCATCATGTGAGCGTTAAGTCCCAGCCTCACGAGATCTGCAACCACCTTTGAGGTTTTCTCAGAAGCCTTGACGGAGTAAGACCTTGCTGAGAGGAGGAGGAAGACCACGCCCGTGAGAGCGAGGACCACCACCATCCCTACCACCCTTACGCTTATCTTCTTCCTAAGACTCATGACACACCTCCCTTGAGGGTTTGCCCACGTAGTAGCCCTGAACAAGATCTACTCCTGCGGATTTCACCGCCTGGAGTATATCCTCGTCCTCCACGTACTCGGCAACTGTCTCTATCCCGAGAGCTTTCGCCATAGAAACCGCGCTCTCCACGAAAGCCCTGTCTATCTCGCTCGTCAGCATAGACCTTATGAAGTCTCCCTCTATCTTCACCACGTCTATGGGAAACATCTTCAGGTAAGTGAAGGATGCAAAACCCGATCCGAAGTCGTCCACCGCAAACTTAAAACCTTCAAGCTTGAGTGCCTCTACGAACTTCTTGAGCATCTCCAGATTCCTGACAGTCTCCCTCTCCGTTATCTCAAAGACTATCCTCTCCGGGTCGTAGCCTGCGGTATTTATCAGGTTTCTTACGTTTGATATGAACTCGGAGAGGATTATCGCCTTTGGGGAAAGGTTGAAGAACAGAATGGGCTGACAGCCCCTCTCCTTGACCCTTTCAAGAGCCTTTTCTATGAGTATGTAGTCAAGTCTGTGGATCACTCCTATGTTCTCCGCAACGCTTATGAACTCACCCGCGGGCACTATCTTTCCCCCATGCTCTATCCTCATGAGAACCTCGTAGGCTTTGATCTCGCCGTTCCTCACGTCCATGATGGGCTGGAAGAAGGGTATTATGCTCTTCTTCTCTAAGGTCTCCAGTATCATAAAGCTCTTTTCCGCTATGTCTTCTTTTATCTCTGCAAGCTCCTCATCGCTCACGATCTTGTACCTGTTCTTACCTTCCTTTTTCGCCCTGTACATCATGTCGTCCGCAAGGACGAAGATCTCTTTGGAGGTCTCTCCGTGGTCTGGAAAGACAGCTATACCAACCGAAGCGGTTACCTTGACAGCTTTTCCATCGGGCGAGGGCATGGAGAACTTCTCAAAAGCCGATATAAGCCTCTTCGCTATAGCCTCCGCCTCAGTAGGTCCGGCGTAGGGAACCACGACCGTGAACTCGTCCCCTCCGTAGCGGGCTATTATGTCCTCTTTCCTGAATATCTCAGTGAGCACGCCCGCAACTCCTCTCAGAAATTCATCTCCAAAGCCGTGTCCGTAGGTATCATTGACGAGCTTGAAGTTGTCTATGTCCACTATGAAGAGGGAGAACCTGTATCCATGTCTCCTCGCCCTCTCCACCTCGTAGTCAAGGAGTTCCCAGAACACCCTCTGGTTGTAAAGGTTGGTGAGAGGATCTCTGGTGGCATAGTATTCAAGTTCCTCCGTGTACTTGTTGATAGCCTTTATGGAGCCGATGATGTTGAGTATGGTCGCGAGCAAACCCTCTATGGCGAGCTTCTTCACATCGCTCTCGCTCTCATCAAGGCTAACGCCTATCCCGACCGCTCCCCCGACAAGAGGCTTCTCCAGGAGGAGGGACTTTGAGAAGATCCTTATCCTGTCCACAGGGCACTCCTTTAAAAGGATTTTGTAATCAAGCTCCTCGTGATTGAAATTCACGCTCGCCCCTTCAACGTATATGTCCGTTTTCTTCAGGTTCTCAAGGATATCCCTCTCTATAACCTCCCTGCAGGGGGTGCCCTGTTCCTTTGCACACTCAAAGTTCCAGAAGATGTAAACGGAGAATTCCTCTTCCGCCTCCCTGAATATGACGTAGAAGTACATGAACTTTATGAGATGGGAGACATCGTCCAGTATGTCCTTCAAAAATCCCTTCCAGTCTGTAATAGCCTCTGAGGTGATTATGAACTTCTCCAGTAGCCTTATCTCAAACTCTAAGATATCCTTGTCCACAGCTATATTTTTCATGCGATCAACTAACCTTGCCAGGCTACCCTTTATCTGATCAAGCTCCTCAAAACCGAAGTCAAGCTCAGCCACGTCTATCCTGCTGAGATCTGAAACCTTGTGAACCTCCTCTATTGCAGAATTCAGCTTTTCAAGGGAAGACTGGAGCTTTCCCTTTATGACGAAAACTACGAAGAAGGCTCCCAGGATCGGAAAGGGCAGGGTAAAGAGAGCGAGGACTAGGAATCCCCTTTTCATAGAAGCTGTAAAGATAGACAGGTTCTGTCTCACCTCTATCACACCGAGGATGTCTCCTTTCTTAGCGTTTACGTGACACCTCAGGCACTCCTCCCGTGCTATGAGGGGGTATGTGTAGACAAGGACATTTCCCTCCATCTTTATGACGCTCTCCTTCTCCTTAAAACTTTTTTTGACCTCAGAGCTCCTTTCAGGCTCTTTTATGTTTCCAAAGAGCTTTTTGACAATATCCCCTCTGTAAACCTTCACACTCGTCCCCGTCTCCTTGTGGGCATCCTCTATCCCTTTAAGGAACTCCATGAGCTCTTTTCTCTTCCATCCTCTCCTCATAACCTGGAACATATCGCTGAAGGTCTGTCGTGCTACGGTTCTGGCTTGCTCGTAAGCGCTTCTCTGGGCAACCCTCTGGATGCCCTTGTAGAGTATGAAGTAAACACCACCGAACACGAAGACCGCAACCAGTGTTGCGATGCTCAGGATAAAAAGGTCAAGTCTCCTTTTCATAGCTTTTACCCTCACAGACCGCCCTTATGTGTGGAAAGACTTGATCAATCTCTTGGAAGTCTTCAGGGAATGAAAAGAGTTTCATGACGATTTCACAGTTTTTCTGTAACAGTTTGATCTCTTCAAGTCTTTTTTCAAGCCTTCCCATAACTCTCGTAGCATCTTCCCTCTTGGTTCCCGGGAGGAGAACATAGAAAGATGTTGAACTCCCTCTTGCGACAAGGTCGTAAGCTCTCAGGCTTCTCGTAAGTATGTTCGCCGACAGCTTCAGGACTTCCAGCTGAGCACTGTTGAAATCAACACATATGAGGGAGAGGTAGCTGAAGGATCTCTTAGCCCACGCGAGCTCTTTTCTGAGGAACTCCTCAAGGAACTTGCTGTTGTAAACTCCTGTTGTGGGATCAACAAAAGCCTTCCTGAAATCTTCTGTTATGTCTTTCATTATCAGCTGTATGACGCCTGACTTCCCCACCTCCACGTAGAGCCCAGAGATTAGCCAAACAACCTTATCCGTGATGACCCTTTCTGAAACCTTTTTGTCAGCCTTCAACTGCAGGTATATCCTTTCCCAGCTCCTTTCGGGGATGAGGATTTTCATCTCTTTCCCTACCACGCCCTCGCCAAGAACCTTCCTCGCGTGGGCGTTCATCCAGGATATTAACTGCCTTCCCTCCGGTTTATCCTCAAGCTCTATAACTATCTCAGGCATGTTGTCCACAAGCGATTTCATGGCGGTGAGTTTTTTCTCAAGACTCTGGATGTAATCTATCGCTATACTTCCCGCTATGTCCCTGTAGGAGACTATGCCTACTGGAACACCCTCTTCGTTGAGTATAACTATCCTCCTTATGTTCCTGTTCTTCATCTTCTTGTAAACGCTTGATACAGGTTCATCTCTGAGAGCGGTTACCACAGGAGTTGTCATGTAATCCCTAACCTTGTTCCCCGGATCTATTCCAGATTTAAAGAACCTCAGAACGTCGCTCTCCGTTATTATCCCTTTCAACGACCCGTCCTCTACCACGGGGAGCGCTCCTATGTTCCTGTCCTTCATCAACAGTAGGGCTTCCTTCAGAGTCCTCTCACCGTCTATGGTTATCAGGATCTTACCCTCTACCAGGTGGGAAACTTTCAGATCCAGCATGAATATCATCTCTTCAAGGTTGAGTATCCTCCTCTGGGTGAGGACACCAAGGAAACTCCCATCACGGTCAACTACAACGAGCCTCCTTATCCCGTGGGAGACCATCCTGCCGAGGCAGGAAAGTATGGCTTCCTCTTCGGAGATCGTTATCAGTTCCTTAGTGGCAAACTCTATGGCGGGCTGTCCGGGATCAACTCCGCTCGCGAATAGGGGAACTAAATCCCTTTCCGTAATTATCCCAACAGGTTTCCTGTCGTCAAGCAGGACGACCACGCCCTCTCTGTTCCTGTCCATAAGCTCCACAACATCTCTTATGCTTGATTCCTTGGAAAGGGAGATGTTCTCTTTGATAGCGACGTTCTTAGCTTTGAGGTTCAGCATGTTCCACCTCCTTCAGGCAAACCGGAATATCATATCATAAATTGTGATTCAGGTCATGATATAATCAAAGTGGATGGAACATATCACTTCCGCGGTTAAGGAGCTCGGGGGCGAGCTTGTCAAACGCACGGATTACCTCTGGGAAGTTCACTTCAAGGGTATAGCTCTGACTGACAGGGAGTACCTTGTCATATACATAATCGCACCTATAAAGGAAGGAGATCCCTACCTTGTCTCGGATATGGGTTACGTAACTGTGAGCCTGAACAGGCGCTTCCCCTCTCTGGTGAATCCCATGATAATCCAGCGGGCTGTCCCGGAGGAGAGAGTCCTTGACGCTATAAAATACGTGCTTGAAAAGGCTGTTGAGGCTAAGGACATTTTAAGTAGTTAAGTTTAGTAGAGTCTCAATTGTGAACTTCAAATCAAACTGTAAAAGAGATAGAAGGTGGCTCCGATGGACACCAGAAATGTGAGCGTGAGAAAAAGGCTGTTGAATAAGCCGTTTGTATGCTCACCGAGTATCTTTTTATTCCTTCCAAGGATAAACAGAAGTCCGCTCAGAAGCGGAAGAAGGATGCCGTCAAAAACCTGGCTGTAAAAGAGGGCGTCAACCGCTGAAATTCCGGACAGGTCAAGCATGTTTCCAACTACCAAAGAGCCAAGGAACACCACGTAGAATCCCTTCGCATCGCTCACCCTGTTGTCCATACCCTCTCTCCAGCCAAAGGTATCGGTGACAGCGTAAGCTGATGAACCTGCCAGCACAGGTATAGCGAGCAATCCTGCAACGATCACACCCAGACTAAACAGGAGGAAGGCGTACTCACCGGCAACCGGTTTCAAAGCCAGCGACGCATCAGCCAAGGTTTCTATGCTCTTACTCCCGAAAAGCATAACCGCTGATGAAACTATTATGGAGTGGGCGATAAGGTTGGAGTACACCATGCCGACCGCTGTATCAAATGTCATCTCCCTCGCCTGAGAGACCGTCGCATGTTCCTCTTTTTCCTCGTCAGCCTGCCAGAAGGTGCCTGAGAACTGGAGATTAGGAACAAAACGTGTTCAAATGATTGGATTCCACAGTTCTCAGACTCAACCCGCTACCGCTACTACCCCCTATCCCAGGAAGGGACTCAGGGGTTACTTTGAAGAAAAGTTCCATGAGTTTGAACCTCACAGGATTGCAGAGCTTAATAAAAAACACCTTCGGGTTCTCGTAAAAGCCAAGTCTCGGGAGCTTAGCTCCTACTCTCAATATGTTCAAAGCGCCTACAAGGTCAGCGTGAAATACCTTGTTCAAAACTTTATCCTTAAACATGTTCTTATTTCTTTCTCCCCTTCTTATTTCCTTTAGCTTCCCCTCCAGTTTCTCTATTTCCTCCTCCATCCTTTCTGCTTCTTCGCTTCCCTCCACATTGCTGAACTTTACCTTGAGAACCATCTTCTTCCTTCCCAGTTTCTGAACTTTCGTTATATCCGCAAAAGGAGAAGTCTTAGAGGTGTAGCTCTCATCCACTTCTACCACTTCCATTCCAAGTTCCTGAGCCTTATACCTGATTAGCTCTATCAGTCTCCTGAAGGGTATAGATACAAACTCCTGATTGGTCTTCCTCCCCAAGTTTATCCCGTTCTTGCTCTCAAGGGCGTTCTTCCCAACATAAATGACTCTGTGTCCTGTCTCATAAAATATGTCCACCACCTTCCTCGCTATTC
>WGFS01000184.1 GCA_015492115.1 Aquificaceae bacterium | reverse complement strand
GATCCGGAGAGAGTCGCCGGGGTCATATTCAGAGTGGCGAACGGTGAGATAGGAAAGCCCTCAGGGGGTGACGTGGACGTATGGGAGTACCTCTGACTGTGGTATCATTTTATTAGAATTTCCTTAAATGGAGGTGCGGATATGAGGAAACTGCTTGCACTCGTAGTTCTTGCCGGAGGAGTTGCTTTCGCTGCAGACGGATCTGCCATATTCAAGTCCAAGGGATGTGCATCCTGCCACCAGCCCAGCGCTGACACCGTGGGACCTTCTCTCAAGAAGATAGCCAAAGCTTACGCGGGCAAGGAAGATCAGCTTGTTAAGTTCTTGAAAGGTCAGTCAAATCCTGTGGTTTGGCCCAACAAATTTCCCATAATGAAGGCTCAGCTCACCATGGTTAAGAGTCTTCCCGACGACCAGCTCAAGGCTCTCGCCAAGTTTATAACGAGCCACAAGTAATGAACTTCAGGGGGACGCTCTGTCCCCCTCTATATCCCAATTCTCCCTATAATATTCCCTCATGATAGATAACTTCGGAGATTTCAGAAGGACTAAGTACTGCGGAGATGTATCCCAGGAGGACGTAGGAAAGGAAGTTCACCTCTGTGGATGGGTTCACAGGGTAAGAAACCACGGAGGGGTCGTTTTCATAGATCTCAGGGACAGGGAGGGAATAGTCCAGGTAGTTGCTGAGGAGAGCTCAAACCCTGTCGCCTACGAGAGGGCTGACAGGGTAAAGCCCGAGTGGGTGGTAGGGGTAGTTGGCAAGGTAAGGAGGAGACCGGAGGGGACGGAGAACCCAAAGCTCAAGACCGGATACGTAGAGGTAGTCGCTGAAGATATAAAGGTCTTCAATATCTCAGAGGTTCCGCCCTTCCCTGTGGAGGAGGAGACCCACGTCTCGGAAGAGCTCAAGCTCAAGTACAGGTACATAGATCTGAGAAGGTTCTCCATGAAAGAGAACCTCGTGTTCAGGCACAGGTTCTATCAGATAACCCGAAGGTTCTTTGAGGAAGAAGGTTTCGTAGAGATAGAGACTCCCTTCCTGACCAAATCCACACCCGAGGGAGCGAGAGACTTCATAGTCCCTTCCAGACTTCATCCCGCGAAGTTCTACGCCCTCCCCCAGTCCCCTCAGCTCTTCAAACAGATACTCATGGTAGCAGGCTTTGATAAGTACTTCCAGATAGTCAAGTGCTTCAGAGACGAGGATCTCAGGGCGGACAGACAGCCCGAGTTTACCCAGATAGACTACGAGATGTCCTTCGTGAGGGAAGAGGAGGTTATGGACGTAGCGGAGAGGCTCGTGGCAAGGCTCTTTAAAGAGCTCTTAGGGATTGAGCTCAAAACTCCTTTTGAGAGAGTTTCCTACCAGGAGGTGATGGAACGTTACGGCACCGACAAGCCCGACAGGAGGTTCGGCTTAGAGCTCATAGAACTCTCTGACATATTCAGAAACACGGAGTTTAAGGTCTTTAAAAGTGTCCTTGAGAAGGGGGGAATAATAAAGGCTGTAAACTTCAAGGGCGGTAACCTCTCCAGAAAGGAGATAGACGACCTCACCGCCTTCGTCCAGAAGCTGGGAGCCAAGGGTCTCGCGTGGATAAAGGTGGAGTCTGGAAGGCTAACCTCACCGATAATTAAGTTCTTCTCTCAGGAGGAGACGGACAACCTGCTAAAGCGCGTGAACGCTGAGGAGGGAGACGTAATATTCTTCTCAGCGGACACCAGGGAGATGGTCTATAAGATCCTCTCAGCCCTCAGGCTGGAGCTCGCCAAGACTCACAACCTCATAGATGAGAGCAGATGGGACGTCCTATGGGTGGTGGACTTTCCTCTCATGGAGTGGGATGAAGAGGAGGGCAGGTTCGTGTCCCTCCACCATCCCTTCACCGCCCCCAAGGAGGAGGACATACCCAGGTTGATGTCCGCCCTTAAGACAGAAGATCTTGAGGAGAAGAAGGGTCTCGTCCACTCGGTAAGGGCGCGTGCCTACGATCTGGTCATAAACGGAGAAGAGGTGGGAGGAGGCTCTATCCGTATCCACACCACCGACCTTCAGGAGGTGGTCTTCAAACTCTTGGGAATAGGAGAGGTTGAGGCTCAGGAAAAGTTCGGCTTTCTGCTGGAAGCCCTCAGGTTCGGTGCACCTCCTCACGGGGGTCTCGCCTTCGGACTGGACAGGCTCGTTGCCCTGATGAGAGGACTGGACTCCATAAGGGACGTGATAGCTTTCCCCAAGACCCAGAAGGGTATATGCATGCTCACCTCTGCACCCGACTACGTTACCCCCAAACAGCTGAAGGAGGTTCACATCAAGGTTGTGGAGTGACGCCTCCGGCGTATAATCACAGGTATGAAAACCAGAGAGAGATTAACTTACGAGGACATTGACAGTCTGCCCGAGAAGAACTACGAGGTCATAGACGGGGAAGTAAAAGAGTTGGCGCCAATGGGGTTTGAGTACGGGGAAAGTGAGCTTGATCTGGACACATTTCTGAGGAATAAGCTCAGATTTAAGATAAAGCTCTCCGAAGTCCTGTCATGAAGGTGGTATCCGTCATAGGCTCTTCCAAAGCCACACAGGATGAGTACGAGGTCGCCTACTACGTGGGCAGGGAGCTCGCCAGGAGGAATATAGCTGTGGTCTGCGGTGGCAGGACAGGGGTCATGGAGGCTGTCTGCAAGGGGGCAAAGGAAGAGGGAGGGCTCACTATAGGCATAATGCCCTCTTACGAGGGTGAGGAAGCCAACCCCTACGTGGATCTCAAGATAAACACGGGAATGGGCTGGAACAGAAACCCGATCGTGGTAGCCAGCGGGGACATGGTGATAGCGATAGGTGGGCACTGGGGGACGCTGTCGGAGATAGCCTACGCTCTCATCCTTGGCAGGTATGTCGTGGGCTACAGAACCCATGACATAGGCGGGATTGAAAAAGTTAAAGACCCTGACGAAATTATTAGGAAAGTGGAGGAGTTCTATGGGTAAGGACGTAAGTACTCTTGAGGAGATGCTCTTCAACACAATGTTCTCTGAAATAGAAGATAGGTACAACGACGTTGTTGATATATACAGGAACGATTACGAGATCCTATCCCTTGCCCAGCATCTGAAATCCGTAAGGGATGTGGTTAGTGAGGTTTTTAAGGAGATACCGAACCCAAATAAGAAGCTTGGAGAAGAGCTCTATACGACCCTCTACCAGGTTCTAAAGGATGTGAGCTCAATACTCTATGACCTTTCCATAGCGGAGGGAGATCAGCTAAACTACGTGGTAGTCCAGGCTTACAGGAAGCTGGACAGCATAAACTCCCTTTTTGAGAAGCTGGTATGATATTTGAGAACAGAGAGGAGGCGGGAGAGCGTTTAGCTGAACTTCTTAAGGACAGGATACATCCCGAAGATAGACCAATAGTCCTTGCGATACCGAGAGGAGGCATCCCTGTCGCCTACAAGGTTTCAGAAAAGCTCAGAATTCCGATGAGCGTGGTGGTCGTAAGAAAGCTCGGGCTCCCATGGAACGAAGAGGCAGGCTTCGGCGCTATAGATTCAGAGGGTTCAACCTACCTTGATGAGGAGCTCGTCAACTACGCAAAACTATCCGCAGATACCATATCTGAGATAGCGAAGAGGGAGCTTGAAGAGTTAAAGAACAGAGAAAAAAAGTTTCTGCCAGAGGGATATCCAGACCTTTCAGGTAGAGAGGTGATAGTTGTTGATGATGGTGTAGCGACAGGTTATACCGCTATAGCGAGTGCTGGTTTTGCCAAGAAGAGAGGGGCAAAGAGGGTCATAATTGCGGTTCCAGTCTGTCCCAAGGATAGTCCGAAAAGATTTAAGGAATACGCTGACGAATTTCTCTGTTATCACCCCTCGGGTGAGATAAGCTTTGCGGTAGGGATGTTTTACAAAGACTTCCACCAGCTAACCGACGAGGAGGCGAAGGACTACATCAGGAAGGCAAAGGAAAAAGGACTCTGGGAGCCTTGAATTTCAATCCCTTATACTAAAGTTTTGCAACCCTTGACAAGAGACCGCTCAAGTCTGTAAAAAAGAACCTCCCCGAGGAATCCCCCAGGGAGGTGAGAACCATGAACGAAGCTAAATACAACACCCTGCTAAATATTTTCTCACATTCCCCATACACCCTGTCCTCCTCTCCTACCTACTCAGCCTCAACCCTGTCAAGATTCCTGAGCTCTTCCAACTTAGACCCCCTGCCCCAAATCCAAACCCTCCTGTACCGGCTCCTGGCTAAACTCAGCTCCTCCCATAAAGCCTTCCTCATAGCTGACACCACCCTGCTGAGAAAAACCGGCTCTAAAATTGAAGGTGTCAAAAAACTCTACGACCCTTCCTCCAGAAAGGTCATTCCCGCTCACAGAGCCCTGGTCATAGTCCTCTGGACAAACGGATTTAGAATTCCCCTGCACGTTGAGCTCCTCCACGAACTTAAACCTGTATCCGCTCTGATTTCCACTCTTAAGAGACTCCTTCCTCTCTGAAAAGGCTATTCCCCAATCTCGTCTTTTTGTGCGACGCAGGCATTACCTGCAACAGGCTTTTGAACTTCCTGCTTTCGCAGGAGATAGACTTCGTGTGTGCTATAAGTCAGGGGAGAGTAGATTGGGAGAGCAAGGAAAAGCTCAGAGACCTGTGGTTTCCGAGACCTGAGAAGGTAAAGCTCAAGGGAGTGAGCAGTATTCTTTATGCCTACAGGGTTGGGGAGGGAAGCGACAAGGAT
>WGFS01000183.1 GCA_015492115.1 Aquificaceae bacterium | reverse complement strand
TCTTGAACCAGTCCACCCTCTCCCTCAGATCCCTCTCTATCTCCTCAAGGGCGCTCTCAACGGTGGGTCTGGGTGCTATGTAGTGAGATGCGGGGAAGAAGGAGACCTCATCAAGCTCCTTTATATGGTGTCTGTTGAGTGTGTCTATGACCGCTATTCTCTCCACCTCGTCGTCCCAGAGTTCTATCCTAACGGTGTAGTCTTCAGCCTCAGAGGGTATGACCTCCACAGCGTCACCCTTCACAGAGAAGGTAGCCCTCTTGTAGGCGTAGTCGTTCCTCTCATAGCCGAGCTCTACGAGCTTCCTCACGAACTTGGTAAGGTTGAGGTAAGAGCCTTTACTTACCCTTATTCTCATGTTCTCGTAGTGCTCAGGAGAACCCAGACCGTATATGCAGGAAACGGAGGCAACCACTATGACGTCCCTCCTCTCCAAGACAGATATGGTTGCGGAGTGCCTGTACCTCTCAAGGACTTCGTTTATGCTCGCGTCTTTCTCTATGTAAAGGTCTTTCTCGGGTATGTAAGCCTCCGGCTGGTAGTAATCGTAGTAGGAGATGAAGAATTCAACCGCGTTGTCGGGGAAGAGCTCCTTGAACTCCCTGTAAAGCTGTGCTGCGAGTATCTTGTTGTGCACCACAACGAGGGTTGGCTTCCCGTGCTTTTCTATCACGTTGGCAATGGTGTAAGTCTTGCCCGTTCCGGTTGCCCCGAGGAGAACCTGCTCCTTAACTCCCCTCTCAAGGTTGTCCAGAAGCTCTTCTATAGCCCTCGGTTGGTCTCCGGCGGGTTTGAGATCTGTTTTCAAACAGAAGGTGCTCTGAGAGGCTTTCATAGGAGATAAAGATATTCCCCAAATATGGTTTTAGGGAGTTCATATTTTAGAGACAGATGGCACCCCCAGCGGGATTTGAACCCGCGTTTCCGGCGTGAAAGGCCGGCGTCCTAGGCCAGGCTAGACGATGGGGGCAACCACCTAAGACAAGGAAGTATTATAAGTGCGGGACTTCCTTGTGTCAAGCCCGTTAAAACTTGATTATACTATTTGGAACTCATGGAGAAGTTAAAGATATCGGAGGTGTTCAAGCCCGGGGAGTACTATGACGTTATAACCAAGTACAAGGAGATACCCGTAAAGGCAAACCTGAAGCTTAACTGGGTTGATGACGAGGGGAGACTGCTCGGTTTTGACTGGAGGAGGTGTCTGACCAAGTCCGCCTTCTCAACCCTTGACCCTGTTTACGTAAAGCTGTCCCTTGACGAGTACGCCCAGACCCAGGTCTTCAGCAATCTGGGGAAGGAGCTCGTGCTCACAGTGGAGAACTTCGTTGAGCCTCCGGAGTTTATAAAGAGGCGCTCAGTACGCGTGGAACCCGACGAGAACAAACCCGTTATAGTTGAGGTAAATTTTGACGGGCATGGCTTCAGGCTCTCAGCCAAAGACATAAGTGAAACGGGTGTTGGGCTTTGCCTTAGCACTGAAGAGAACAGGGACTTTATAAACTTTCTTCAGAAGAAGATAGAAGAGCTCAAAGAGGAGGAGGTGATAGAGTTTCCTCTAAAGGTGCACCTGCCCGATAACGGAACCGCGGTTGGTAAAGGAAGGCTCAAGAACGTGGTGGGACTTGGAAAGGACGTTTATGTCAGGCTCGGCTTTGAGGTTGATTTTCCAAGGGAAGAACTCACCAAGATAAGGAGATACGTTATAAACAGACAGAAGGAGATCATTCAATCCTTGAGGTTTGTTGAATGAGCCTCACTCTCAGGATAGCTCTGAGATACCTCCTCTCTGTAAAGGGTAGCACCCTGCTCATAACCTTCATATCCTTCTTCGGTGTCTTTCTGAGCGTGTGTGCCATACTCCTCACGCTGGGCGTATTCACGGGCTTTCAGGACTCTCTGAAGGAGAAGATACTCTCAACCGCTCCCCACATAGTCGTGAGCGTGATAGGTGAGGCAGACCTCGCAAGCGTGAGAAAGAAGGTTGAGAGCGTCCCCGGGGTTAAGGAGACTCTGCCCTTTACCCTGTACAGCGCGATACTCGGAAAGGAGGAGAGACTACAGCCCGTGACCGTGAAGGCGGTTGACTTCAGGGAAAGAGCCTTCAGAGAGCTTGTGGGTCGTCACCTCGTGAAGGGGAAGCTCCAGAGTCTTGTCATAGGAAAGGGTGTGGCGGATGTCCTGGGCGTGTCCGCGGGGGATACTGCGGTACTGGTCTTCCCCATGGGTATAAGAACCCCTACGGGGTTTATTCCGAAAACGAAGGAGGTCACCATAGGGGGTGTCTTCAGCACGGGAGCCTACGACAGGGACTTCGTGATCGTGTACATGAAGGATAGATCCGCAAAGAGGTTCTTCAAGAGAGGTTTCAAGTTTGAAGGGATAGAGGTTTACATAGATGACCCTTACCTTGCTCAGGAGGTCAAGAAAAGGATAGAGAAGGCGATAAACAACGAGCTGATACTAGTGCGCTCCTGGATAGACCTGAACAAGCCCCTATTCAACGCCCTCCAGCTTGAGAAGTTAGCCCTCTTTCTCATACTCCTCCTCATGGTTCTCGTAGCCTCCTTCAACATAACGAGCCTTCTATTCGTGAAGTCAAAGGAGAAGATAAGGGATATAGCTGTTCTGAAGACCTTCGGTATGAAGAGCGGAGGTGTGCTAAAGATCTTCGTATCCGTTGGTCTCACCATAGGGCTCGTGGGAGCAACCCTGGGAGTGCTCACCTCCTTCGTGCTCGCCTACTTCATAAACGAGTACAGGCTCATAAGGGTTCCGGAAGAGGTCTATATGATGAGCTACATACCCGTTCACCTCAAACCCCTTGACCTGACCGCGACCTTCCTCGGGACTCTCCTGCTCTCCTTCGTATCCTCGCTCATTCCAGCGGTGAGGGCGTCCAGAGAAAACATAGTAAATATCCTGAGGAACGAGTGATGGAAGTTATAAGAGCTAAAGATGTCTGGAAGGTTTACCCGGACGGGACACAGGCGTTGAAGGGCGTAAACCTCAGCGTTAACAGGGGTGAGTTCGTTGGCGTGATGGGTCCTTCGGGTTCAGGTAAGAGCACGCTTCTGCACCTGATAGGAGGTCTTGATAAACCGAGCGAAGGCGAGGTCTTTCTATTCAAAAAACCCATAAGCCCTATGGGTGAAGACGAGCTCGCCGAGTTCAGGAAGAGAAAGGTAGCATATGTGTTCCAGTTCTACTACCTCCTTGAGGACTTCAACGTTCTGGAGAACCTCCTTCTTATAGCCCAGCTTCTTGGCATAAAGGACGCAAAGGATAAAGCCCTTGAGCTACTTGAGTTCCTGAGACTGTCCCACAGGCTTAACCACAAACCCTACCAGCTCTCGGGGGGTGAACAGCAGAGGGTAGCCATAGCCAGGGCTCTGATAAGTGAGCCCGCGGTTATACTTGCGGATGAGCCAACGGGGAACATAGACTGGGAGGAGGGGAGGAAGATATTTGAGCTCTTCAGGAAGCTGAACGAGGAGAAGGGTATTACATTCGTTGTCGCAACCCACAACCCAGACCTCAAGCCCTTCTTCCACAGGATAGTGAACCTGAAGGATGGGCAGGTGGTAGATTAGATTAGTCCCTTCTCGGACAGATACCTCTCGCACTCAAGGGCTGCCATACAACCGAAGGCTGAAGCTGTTATAGCCTGCCTGTACCTGTGGTCGTGGACGTCCCCTGCCGCGAAGACACCCTCCACTGAGGTCTTAACGTGGTCGTGAACTTTTATGTATCCGTGGGAGTCAAGGGCGAGCTGTCCCACAAAGACGTCTGTATTCGGTTCGTGCCCTATGGCTATGAATACGCCATCACACCTTATCTCTTTGAGCTCATTCGTCTTTACGTTCTTTACGAGAACTCCGGTGACCTTCCCCTCGTTCACGTCGTAGATATCCTCAACCACGCTGTCCCAGACGAAGTTTATCTTTGGGTTCTCAAAGGCTCTCTCCTGCATTATCTTGGAAGCCCTGAGCTTGTCCCTCCTGTGTATGACAGTGACGCTCCTTGCATGGTGGGTCAGGTGGAGAGCCTCCTCCATAGCCGAGTCCCCACCTCCCACTACAACCACGTCCTTTTCCTTGTAAAAGGCTCCGTCGCAGACCGCACAGTAGGAGACTCCCTTCCCCATGAGGAGCGCCTCCGACTCAAGCCCAAGCATACGGGGTCTTGCTCCGGTAGCGACTATAACGCTCTCAGCGCTGTACTCCTCCCCTCCAGCCCACACCCGGAAGGGTCTGCTCTTGAAATCAACCTTTATAACGTTCTCATAGACTATCCTCGTGCCGAACTTCTCAGCCTGCTGTCTGAACCTCTCCATCAGCTCCGGTCCCTGAATACCCTCGGGGAAACCCGGGAAGTTCTCCACGTCGGAGGTCATCATGAGCTGACCGCCGAACATGTGCCCAGCAAAGAGCAGGGGGTTTAACTTCGCCCTTGCTGTGTATATGCCCGCTGTAAGCCCCGCGCAGGCTCCGCCGATTATTATCACCTTCTCCACGTCTCCCATGTCCCAAACCTCCTAAACGTAAACCACCGTGTTCTTCCCGCGCCTTTTCGCCTCGTAGAGGGCTCTGTCAGCCCTCGCGACCATAGAGTCTATGGTATCACCCTTCCTGTAGGAGGTGGCACCAAAGGAGGCTGTAACCCTGCCCACGCTACCGAACTCGGTGCACTCCAGCCTCTTTCTTATCTTCTCAGCGACGGGGTACGGGTCTTCATTGAAGGGGAGTATGATGAGAAACTCCTCCCCACCCCACCTGCCGAACACGTCCGTCCTCCTCAGCATACGCCTGACCATCCTTGACATGAGCCTCAGAACCCTGTCTCCCGCCTGATGCCCGTGGGTGTCGTTCACCTTTTTGAAGTCGTCAAGGTCTATCAGTATCACCGAGAAGGGGGCGCCGTACCTTCGGGCTGAGTGCACGTACTTGTCAAGGAACATCACCAGAGCTCTTCTGTTGTATATCCTCGTCAGCTGGTCGTGGGTGGCGAGGTCGTGGAGCCTCTTCTCCCTTGACTTCTCCCCCGTTATGTCTATCAGGGTAACGAGGGTGCACTCCTCTCCCCTGTAGGTTATGACCGTGGATATTATCTTCATCCACCTGTTCTTTCCCTCCTTCGTAAGAAACCTGACGTTGTAAGAGAAGGTCTCCCTGTCGCCCTCTATCCTCCTCCTTATGTGATTCAGCACCACATGCCTGTCCTTGGGGTGTATCAACTTCAGAGGGTCTTTTATGGAGCGGAGCTCCTCCTCCGTGTAGCCCGTTATCTCTGAAAGAACCCTGTTTGCATAGATTATGCGTTTCTTGCTGAAGTCAAAGAGTATCACACCGTTTGGGTTGCTCTCCGCAAGTTTCCTGAAGAGCTCCTCCTGTTCGTGCTTCTCCGTTATGTCAATGACGTAGCTGTAGTAGTGGGTTACGTTCATCTCTTCGTCAAAGACGGGAACCGTGTGGTCAAGAACCCACTTTACCCTCCCATCTCTCGTTATTACTCTGTAGTCCTCATGCGTCCACGAGGGTGCCTTTGCCTTTGAGTACCTCTCCACCTCGTCCATAACCTTGGGCAGGTCTTCGGGATGCACTATGTCCGAGTAGGAGACCCTGCCCGACGTGAAGTCCTGTGCTGTGTAGCCAAAGGTGTCCGCAACGTTCGGAGAAACGAACTTTACCGACCAGTCCTCATCCTTCTCCCTCAGGAAGAAGACTATGGGACCCGAGGACATCAGGAGTTCCGTTCTGGGCTCCGATATCTCAAGGGAACGGATCAGGTCTGTCAGATCAAGATGGATTACGAGGAAGAGTTTATCCTCCTCAAGGTAGCTGGCGAGAACGTAAAAGTAAGCATCTCCATCCTCAGTCCTGTGGACGTGAACAGTCCCGTAGGTGGGGAGCTTCTCCTCCCTGATGAAGTCTATAGGACAGGGATGCCCCTCCTGAGCACTGCACCTGCTTTCAGAACCGTGGGTCAGGGTGTAGCAGGTATCACCTCCGCTCCCGTAAACCTCACGAGCCCTCCTGTTGACGAACAGGAGCCTGTAGTTTTCGTCCAGAACGAGAACCGGCACAGGCACGAGGTCAAAGGAAGAGAAGTCCATGGGTATAATTTAGACCCCCTTTCCCTACCTGCTTCTCTAACTTAGGAGTTATCCCCTGAGCTTCCTCAGCTCTTCCTCAAGGAATCTGTTCCTCTCCTCACACCTGCCGAGCCTGTAGCTGAGCTCGGAGATCCGGGAGACTATGGACTCAATCCTGTTAAGAAGATCGTTGAGGGACAGCATGAGCTCCCTGTTGTTCCTGTGGTTGTCAAAGTAAAGCCTTAGAGCCTCCCTTATTATCTGGGTCTCCTTCTTACCGAGCTCTTCCCTGAGGGTCTTGAGAACTTCCAGCGTGTCATCGTCAAACATGTACGTCTTTTTCTTCAAACTACACCATCCTTAACCTGAATATATGCACGATCAGAAAACAGTCATGACGGAGAACAGGTATCACTTTTCTGTAAAATTCTGTATATTAAAGGGGTGCTTGACAGGATAGCCGAGCTTCTCGGTCTCAGCGAGAAGGAGATAGAGAGAAGGGTAGCCTACGTCAACCTCTCTGAGCGGGAGATAGACTTACTGAGGGAACTTGGGAGGAAGGTAAGCGAGGAGGAGATAGCTGGGCTCTTTGATGAGTTCTACGGACACCTCCTCTCCTTTGAGGAGATCAGGAGCATTCTTGAGAGGGAGGAGGGGCTCATAGAGAGGCTTAAGAGGTCACAGGCGGGTTACTTCAGGGAACTACTGAGGGGTAACTACGACCTTGATTACGCCCTCTCAAGGCTCAGGGTGGGTTACGTCCATGAGAAGCTGGGGATAGAGCCCAAGTACTACACCGGAGCCTTCGCCAAGTGGGTTGAGACAGTCATTCCTCTCATAAAGGATAAGGTTGAAGGGGAACTTCTCCTCCCGACACTCCTCGCCCTCTTCAAGGTCGTGATGCTTGACGTAACCATATCCCTTGACGCCTACCTCTTCTCAAAGGTAATAAGGGGAGAGTCGGAGAAGTACAGAACCATACTCAACTCGGTAAGGGACGCAGTGATGGTCGTTGACCTTGATACAGGGAGGATAGCAGACCTGAACTCCCGCGCCCTTGAGCTTCTCGGTCTGGAAAGTGAGGATGAGGTGCTGGGAAGGGACGCCCTCTGGATACACCCGGAGGAGCTCAGACCTGTGATGGAGGATAAGTTCAGGAGGTATCTGAGGACGGGGGAAGGGACGACGGAGATAGAGTACGTGGAGAACAAGAGGAGCGGTGAGTGGATCCCGGTTGAGATAAGCTACGCTATCTTCCAGCACGATGGGAGGAGATATCTGACGGGCATATTCAGAGACGTCAGGGAAAGGCTCAAGAGGGAGGAGGTAATAAGGAGGCTGAACAAGCTCTACGACACGCTCAGCAGGATAAACATACTCACGACAACGGTGAGCTCCGAGGAGGAGCTCTTTTCCTCAGCGGTAAGGGCTCTGAGGGACGGAGGCTTCAGGTACGCGGGGATATACAGGAAGGGAGAGGAGAGACCCCTCTCCGACGACGGTGTTTTCCTGGAGAGCGATACGTCCACCTGCATACCCCTTGAAACGGGGGAGCTCTACCTCCTTATATCAAGGTGGTCGGAGGAGGGTTTCACCAGGGAAGAGATAGAGCTACTGAAGGAGGTAGCCCATGACCTCTCTTTTGCCCTCAGGAAGATCAGCATGGAGGAAAGGCTCACCTACTTTGAGCTCTACGACGAGGTCACACAGCTCCCCAACAGGATATACTTCCTCAGGAGACTCGCAGAGCTCGTGGACAAAGCCAAGAAGGAGAGGAAGGAGGTAGCCTTACTGCTCATGGACATAGACAAGTTCTCGGAGCTGAACGAGGCTTTCGGTCACGAGAGGGTGGACACCCTTCTCAGAGAGATCGCGGGCAGGCTGAAGAGACTGATAAGGGGAACGGACTTCCTCGGAAGGGTGGGGGCTGACGAGTTCGGTGTTGTCCTCTTCTCGGAGGACGCGAAGAACGCTGTTGAAAAGCTCCTCCACAGGATAAGGGAAGCCTTCAGAGAGCCCTTCGGTGTTGACTCAACAGAGATATTCATAACCTTCTCCTACGGTGTGTCCATATTCCCCGAGGACGTGGACACAGGGGAGAGGCTCTTCTCAAACGCATCACTCTCACTCCAGAGGGCTAAGGAGCTGGGAGGGAACAGAACCATGTACTACTCCGAGACCGCCAGAAGAGAGACCTTAGAGAAGATAAGGCTGAGGAGCGACCTGAGGAAGGCTTTAGACAGAGGGGAGTTTCTCCTCTACTACCAGCCCAAGATTGAACTCAGAACGGGAAAGGTGGTGGGAGCGGAGGCACTCATAAGGTGGAGGAAGGGAGATGAGCTCATACCCCCGGGGAAGTTCATACCCGTCCTTGAGGAGAGCGAGCTCATCCACGAGGTGGGGGAGTGGGTTATAAGGGAAGCCTGCAGGCAGTCCGAGGAGTGGAACAGGAAAGGGATAGCAGTACCCGTAGCGGTGAACGTCTCACCCATACAGCTGAAGCTCCCCTTCTTCGTTGAGAACCTCTACATGGTACTCTCCGATGCAGGTGGATGTAACCTCCTTGAGATAGAGATAACGGAGTCCGCCGTTATGGAGGACGTTGAGAGAATGATAGAGATACTCAGTACGCTCACCTCAAGAGGTATAAGGACTTACATAGACGACTTCGGGACTGGTTACTCCTCCCTCGCCTACCTGAAGAGACTGCCCGTCTATGCCCTCAAGATAGACAGAACTTTTGTGAAGGACATACCGGGGGACAGGGAAGACCTTGAGATCACGAAGGCTGCCATACTCCTCGCCCAGACCTTCGGTCTCAAGACGGTGGCTGAAGGGGTTGAAACAGAGGAACAGACCGAAACCCTGAAGGAGCTTGGATGTGACTTCGCTCAGGGATACTTCTTCTTACCGCCCGTACCACCCGATGAGTTTGAGAGATACTTCAGAGAGCGTGCAGGAGCCTAAAGGGTGGGTGGGGTATCCTGCGGAGCATATAATTTAACAGATGGACGCTCATACAGACCCCAGAGAGCTCATGAGAAGGCTCTCACGGGACAGGGACTTCTTCCTCCAGTACAAACACAGGTTCCAGGAGCACTTCCTGAAGTACCTCGGTGATGAGAGACCCAAGCTCCTGAGCTCCCAGAGTCTCAACACGCTGGTTGATAAGCTCTACGTTATGCTCTTCTCCATGAACAGGGATCCCTCTCAGGAACTGAGCGATCTGTCCTACAGACTTGCCAGCTACGAGATAGACCTCAGAGCGATCCTCTCCAAAGCTCTTTTAGAGCTACTCAAGGACTACGTGGACTATGTGATAGACGCAGACAGAGGGCACGAGAGGATAAAGACCTTCGTCTCCCTCATAGACCACTACATATCCGCTGTTGAGACCGCCTACACGAGGTACATAAACGAGCTGAGGAGGGAGATAAAGAAGAAGGACAGGGTTAGGGTTGAGGGAGAGAGAGGGCTGATAATTGAGTTCTTTGAGAAACAGTTCTCCAACCGGAAGAGAAGTATAGAGATAATAACCTTTTACAAGGAAGTCCCCATAATATGCAGGTCAAGGATACTGGACATAGAGGAGGGAACCCTGACGGTCAGCCTGTGCGACCTCAAGGTCTTCAACATAGACGATGAGGTTTACATAAAGCACATAAACCTTCCCAGGACGGTCGCGGTAGTGATAAGGGATATAGACAACAGGAACGAGGTAATGGAGGTTGAGCTTATAGGCTTCGTGGATCTGCCTCAGGAGAGGAGGGATTACGTAAGGGTTGCCCCAAAGGAACCGATAAAGGCGGTCATAGAGAAGGGGAACCTGCGCATTGTTGGGAGCATAACGGACATATCCGTGGGGGGTGTGGGCGTGTACACCAGAGATATAGACAACATCGGGGGCGGGGACGTGGTGAGCGTATCCTTCAAACTTCCCAAGGGTGAGGTTAAGACCGAGGCCACGGTGAGACACGTTGAGGAGTATGAGGACGCCTACAGGATAGGCATAAGCTACGAGTTAGACCTGAAGAAGGAGGACATAGTCAGCGATTACGTCATGGAAAGGCAGTTTGAGATACTCAGAGAGCTAAAAGAGTCTTAGGGAGGTTGAGATGGATATAACTGCGGTGATCCTCCTTTTGGCTGTGGTTGGGGTAGTTCTCTATACCGTAAGCACCTACAACCGCTTTCAGACTCTGAGGAATGGAGCCGAGGCAACCCTCGGTCAGGTTCAGGTAGCCCTGAAGAAACGCCTGGACATGATATCCCAGCTCGTTGAGAGCGTGAAGAGCTACGCCAAGTTTGAGAAGGAGACCCTTGAGAAGGTAACGGAGCTCAGATCCTCTGTTCTCAGACCCCAGGGAGCCTCGGAGCTCGGGAGGATAGAGAGGGAGTCAAGGGGACTCCTCGGAAACCTGCTCCTAACCGTTGAGTCCTACCCTGAGCTCAAGACCTCCGAGGTAGTTCAGGAGCTGACCGCCTCCATAAGAGCTGTTGAGGACGAGCTCGCAAGGCACAGGTACACCTACAACAACATAGTCCAGGAGTTCAACACGAAGACGGACACCTTCCCCTCAAACATGGTAGCGAGAACTTTCGGTTTTAAGAAGATGGACTACCTTGAGTTTGACGAAGGTGTGAACGAGAGACCCGACGTGAGCTGGAACGCCTGATGGGAGAAGACAGAAAGCTACTAAAATTGATACTGCTCTCACTGCTACTCTCCTTCATTATTGTCGCTGTGTCGGAGTTTGACCTGAGGAAGCTCCTCAGCGGGCTCACAGCAACCTACAGGGCTGAGATTGAACTCTCCAGCAGGCTACGTCTGAGGGAAACTTACGTTTTCAAGGTGAAGGACGAGAAAAGGTTCAGGATGCTCTACAGGGTATGGAAGGCACCGCTCGTTGTTGAGGGAGAGCTGAACAGACCCTACATAAGAGCGCTCAGCTTCGGCGGGGACGGGGTTCCCTACGTCAAGGATTACAGAGGACAGGTCTATCTCCAGAATGAAGACTACGAACTCTACGAGTTCGTCCTTTCAAAGGCTCTGAACAACGAGCTCGGCATACTGAACCTGAAGACCTTCCCTCCCGGGAGCTATACCGCTGTCTTTGAGTACGAGGTTCTGCCACCCATTGAGTTTGACAACAGTAATAAACACATAAACCTGAAGCTTGCGGACTCGCACGTTTACTACGACAGGGTGGAGATAAGGATAGACGACCAGATCAACGCCATAGAGAAGGTATTTCCTCACATACCAAAGTTCTCCGTGGAGAGACAGGAGAACCTCTGGCTGATAGAGGGGGTCGCCCCCACCGACGGACTCGTTGAGCTTGAGTTCCTCCTCAGACCGGTTGACCTTGAGGGCTTTCCGAGGTACGTGGTGGGTGTGAGGGCGAGGACAGAGAGCGCGAACTCCCTCGTGGGCTTCCTCCACGGTCTGAGGGGTGTTCTGAAGCCCCTGCTGGTGGTTTACGTGCTTGGTGTTCCCTTTGTACTCCTCTTCCTCTACAGGAGGCTCGGCTCTGAGAAGAGGTTTACGGTTCCCAAGTATCTCAGCTACATACCCAACCCGGAGAGGAAACCCTGGGAGGTGAACATGCTCTTCCACGGAGACTCAACGCGGGCTGATGAGAACGCCTTCTATGCAACGCTCCTTGACCTTGAGAGGAGAGGACTCGTTGAGATAGAGATAAAAGGGGACGACGTGAGGGTAAAGCACAGGGGAAAGGTGCCCGAAGACATCTACGAGATGAAGCTCATCTCCTTCATAGAGAAGTACTCCTACTACGGAGGGGGCGCACTCTCAACGAAGGAGATGACAAGGTTGATAGACTCCTATGTGGAGAGAAAGGACAGGAGAGGTCTTGAGAAACTGAAGAGAGATTTTGGTGAGGTTTTTGAATTTGAGAACAGAAATTACGTCAGGGAGTTCCTGAGCACGAGGGGGCACAGGCTCGTGAAGAGGGGAGGTATAACCCTCAGCGTGCTGTTCGGACTTCTGATAGGCATGCTCCTCACCCTGTTCAGGAGTAAGGGCGTTTACGTTTACGACCTCCTCATACTGAGCCTTGGTGGGATAGTGGTCTCTAACCTCCCCTGGGTGCTAATGCCTCCCCAGGTCTTCGGGAGGTGGAAGGAGAATTACTACAAGGAGAAGCTGGAGTGGGAAGCTTTCAGGAACTTCCTCTCCGACATGGCTATGCTCCAGAAGTACGCTCCGGAGGACGTGGCGATCTGGAAGGAGTGGCTCATATACGCGACAGCCCTCGGGGTAGCTGACAGGGTTGAGGAGGCTATGGACAAGCTGAAGGTTAAGCTCCCGGACGTGTGGGAGAAGAGGTTCATGAGGATGAGGTTGAGCCACGTTTACCACGGAGTTGGGAGCGCTTACAGGTCTGTTGTTGTATCCTCCTCAAGTGGAGGAGGTGGGGGCGGTTTTGGAGCGGGAGGAGGGTTCGGAGGAGGTGGAGCGGGAGGAAGATGAACTCGGCTGTTATAATACTTAGCTCAAGCCATGATAAGGATCGTTGAACCTGTATTCTCCGAGGAGGAGAAAGAGGCGGTAATTGAGATAATTGAGAGCCACCAGATAACCCGCGGGAAGTGGACTCAGACCTTTCAGGAGGAGTTCGCTGAATTCATCGGCGTTGACCACTGCTACACGGTCTGCTCGGGGACGACAGCCCTCTTCATAGCCCTGAGAGCGCTGGGAGTTGACAGGGGGGACAAGGTGATAGTCCCCGCAATGAGCTTTATGGCTACCATAGATGCGGTCTATCTCGCCTGCGGTGAGCCCGTGGTGGTTGATGTGGACGAGTTCTTCACCATGGATCTCAACCAGCTTGAGGATGCGGTCAAGAAGTTCAAGCCAAAGGTTGTGATGCCCGTCCACCTCTACGGTGGCATGGCTGATATGGAGGGGATAATGTCCCTCGCGGATAGATATGGCTTCTACGTGGTGGAGGACTCCGCTCAGGCACACGGGGCTGAGCTTAAGGGAAGGAAGGCGGGAGCCTGGGGACACATAGGAGCCTTCAGCTTTTACGCTTCCAAGAACGTCCCGATGGGAGAGGGAGGAGCCCTTACAACGAACGACCCAGAGATAGCGAGAAAGATAAGGCAGTGGATAGACTTCGGAGACCACCCAGCCTTCAACGTCCGCATAACGGAGTTTCAGTCCGCCATAGGAACCATACAGCTAAGGAAGCTTAAGGAGAGGAACGAGAGAAGAAGGGAGATAGCGAGGAGGTACGAAGAAGCCTTCTCCGAGCACTTCACGACCCCCAAAGAGCGCGAGGGCTCCTACCATGTGTATCACCTCTACACCCTAATGCATCCCGAGAGGGACAGGTTCGTGGAAGAGCTTAAGAAGAACGAGATAGACGCACGGGTTTACTACAACTATTTACTCCACGAGCTCAGGAACTCCGAGCACCTACCCACACCCAATGCGGAGAGGTTCAGGAGGGAGGTCTTCTCCATACCCGTCCACCCCTATCTTAAGGATGAAGAGGTTGAGCAGGTCATAGGCACCCTTTTGAGCTCGGTCTCTTCTGGTAAGATAGTCTAACGTATGTTCAAAAAGGTTCTGATAGCCAACAGAGGAGAGATAGCGGTCAGGGCGATAAGAGCCTGCAAAGAACTCGGCATAGAGACCGTAGCTGTTTATTCGGAGGCGGACAGGGACTCACTCCACGTGAGGCTCGCTGACAGCGCTCTCTGCATAGGTCCCCCCGAACCCTCCAAGAGCTACCTTGACGTTCCCACCATAATGTCCGCTGTTGAGGTGTCCCACGCGGACGCGGTTTATCCGGGATACGGATTTCTTGCGGAGAACCCCAAGTTTGCGGAGATAGCCCAGAAGAGCGGTGTGAAGTTCATAGGACCCTCCCCTGCAACCCTTGAGCTCATAGGTGACAAGATAAAGACGAAGGAGATAGCGGGGAAGGTAGGCATACCCCTCGTGCCGGGAAGCTCCGGAGCGACAGACCTTGAGAAAGCCCTTGAGATAGCCAGCGAGATAGGGTATCCGGTAGTTTTAAAGGCATCCGCAGGGGGAGGAGGAAGGGGCATAAGGATAGTGTTCAACGAGAAGGAACTTAGGGAGAAGTTTCCTGTTGCGGTTCAGGAGGCGGAGGTCTCCTTCGGTGATGGAAGGGTCTATGTGGAGAAGTTCATAATAAATCCCAAGCATATAGAGTTTCAGGTTCTTGCAGACTCTCACGGGAACGTGGCAGTCCTCGGGGAGAGGGAGTGCTCAATACAGAGGAGACATCAGAAGCTCATAGAGGAGGCTCCAAGCGTTTCGGTGGAGGATAGCAAGAGGAAGGAGATAGAGTCCGC
>WGFS01000182.1 GCA_015492115.1 Aquificaceae bacterium | reverse complement strand
TCAGCCCCGTGAACGCTTTCACCATCCACAGTTATGCTGAACTCAATTGCTCCGTTCTGGGCTATGCAGAACCTCCCGTAGGTCGGCTCCAGGACGAGACAGCGCTTACCTTCCCCCAAGACCTCAATCACCTTCTCAGAGCCTATGGCTGAGTTGTTCTCCTCATCTATCACGAAGGCAAGCGAAAGGGGAAGCTCATCTTCAGGGTGCTTCTCTTTAAAGACCTCAACCGCTGTGAGGAGTGCTGAAAGGGGACCCTTCACGTCGCTCGCGCCCCTGCCATATATCCTTCCTTCCACTTCCACAGGCTTAAAGGCGTTCTTCATATCTATGGGCGGTACGGTGTCAACGTGGCAGGATATGAGGTAGGGACTCTTGGAGATATAAACGAGGTTGTACCTGTCCTTCTCAATCTCCTGTCTAACAAGCCTTAACCCAGCCTTTTTTAGCTTACTCTCTATAAACTCAAGTATCTCCTTTTCCCTTCCGGAGACGCTCCTTATCCTGATAAGCTCTTTGAGGAGTTCCTTGGTCTTAGTCCTGATATCCATAGAGAATAGTTTAATGTAGCACGGGGGAAAAGACACCTTACCCTTAGACAGTATGTTTTATCTTTATCTTTGTGGCGTACAGACTTTTAGCCTTCCTTATAGTGGGAGGGATAATAGCCCTAACCTACGTAACAAAGCCTGTTTTTCTGGAAAGGTTGTCTCTGAGGATAGAGGATACAAAGTTCGCGGTCAGGGAGTTCTTGGGTAAGACGCCAAAGCCCTCCGACAAGGTTGTGGTCGTCGCGATAGACGAAAAGAGTATAAACGAGCTCGGCAGGTGGCCCTGGAGCAGGAAGGAGATAGCAAAGCTCATAGAGGCCCTGTCTACAGCCAAGGTGGTAGCCTTTGACGTGGTCTTTTCGGAACCGGAGGATGAGGAGAGTGATGGAGTACTTGCAAAGAGCATAGAGAAAGCGGGAAACGTTGTCCTTGGTTTCTTCTTCAGACTCAGCTCCACCCAAAAGGAAGAACCCGACGCTCTGAGCCTCCTTCAGGACAGCGAGTTTTTGAGATACAAGCTCAGGTCTAAAGAGGTCGGTCTCCTTGACATACCCTACGTGGAGCTCCCCCTGTCCGAGTTCATGGCTAACGCCTTAGCTCTTGGCTACCTGAATGCGGAACCTGACGTTGACGCCATATACAGGAAGTACACCCTCGCCCACATGTTCAGGGGTGGGGTGTACCTGCCCCTCGCTATACAGGCTCTCAGATTTTACGAAGGAAAGGACGTTTACATGGAGCTCTCAAGAAATGGGATAGATAAGTTCGTATTCAAAGACAGGGAGATCCCCGTCTATGCGGGGAGGTTTCACAGGATAAACTTCTACAACCTGAAAGATATAGAGGTCGTGCCTGCGGTTGATGTGATAAGGGGAAGGGTCAAGAGTGACGAATTCAAGGGGAAGGCTGTCTTTGTGGGGGCGACAGAGATAGGTATATACGACGTAAGACCCACACCCGTTGACCCGGTTACACCGGGGGTATTCCTCCACGCCATGACCTTCTCCAACTTTGAGAGCTCCCACTTCATATACTCAAACCCCTTTATAGACCTCGGTTCTGTGATGTTTATGGCTTTCATCCCCTTTCTGGTGGTCGCTTTCAGGAAGTTTACAGTCAGGGTAGCCCTGTATCTCTTCCCTCTGGTAGCGTATCCCATACTCTCATACACCCTTTTTTCTTTTGTGAGCAGTGACCTAAATCTTTTCTATCCTGTCACATCTCTCTTCCTGTCCTTCATAACACAGGAGGGCATAAAGATACTCACCGCTGAAAGGAACATAAGGGAGCTCAGGAGAGCCTTCAGCAGTTATGTCTCCCCCCAACTGCTGGAGATAATAACCAGAAATCCGGACAGACTCAGGCTCGGTGGTGAGAAGAGGGTTGTAACGGTTCTCTTCTCTGATATAAGAGGCTTTACCAGCCTGTCGGAGAAGCTTAAACCCGAGGAGCTCGTCTACCTGCTGAACGAGTTCCTCACCCCCATGACCGAGATAATCCTATCCAACGGTGGCATGCTGGACAAGTACATAGGCGATGCGATAATGGCGATATTCAACGCCCCCGTGGATGTGGAGAACCATGCGGACAAGGCGTGTCTGTCCGCCATTGAGATGGTCAGAACCCTTGATGGTATTAATCACAATTTCAAGAGGGAGTTCGGGGTTACACTTGATATCGGGATAGGTATAAACACGGGGGAGGCTGTGGTGGGCAACATGGGCTCAAGGCAGAGGTTTGATTACACCGCCATAGGGGACACAGTGAATCTGGCGTCAAGGCTTGAGGGTTTAAACAAGCTTTACGGCACAAGGATAATACTGAGCGAGAACACAAAGAACGCACTCGCAGGAGACTTCCTTCTGAGAACCTTAGACGTGGTAGTGGTTAAGGGTAAACGGGAGCCGGTCAAGATCTACGAGCTCTTGGAGGATACCGAGGAGAACAGGGAGAGGGTCAGACTCTTTGAAAAGGCACTCAACGAGTACTTTGCGGGCAACTTTGAGGGTGCGATGCTCCTCTTTGAGGAGGTCAGCATAAGGTTCGGTGACAGACCGAGCTCCGTATTTATGAAGAGATGTGAGGATATGCTGAAAAATCCTCCCAAGGAGTGGAGGGGAATATACGTGGCGAGGGAGAAGTGATGGAGGTAAAGATACTCGGAGCCTACGGCGGGCGGTTTAAAGACCTCGGAACCACGTGCATACAGATATCCGAAGATACGCTCATAGACGCCGGAAACATAATGAGAGCTCTGGGAGAGAAGTGCCTCTCTGTAAACAACATACTCCTCACCCACGCCCACCTTGACCACATAGTGGACATACCCTTCATGATTGACTACACCTTCAGATACAGGGAGCAACCACTGAACATATACGGACACAGAGAGACTATAGACGCGGTAAAAGACTACATAATGAACTGGAACATATGGCCCGAGTTCAGCTCCATAAGGCTCATAAACTCCGGAGACTATGCGGTCAACTACTTTGAGCTACTTCCTGAAACGAGCTTTCATCTGAACGGGTTTGACATATACGTTTTCCCGAGCAACCACACTGTCCCTACCCTCAGCTACGTGGTGAAGAGGGAGGGAAGAGGTTTCCTCTTCACAGGGGATACCTTCCGTAACCCCGCTGTGTGGGAGCTTGTGAACAGAGATCCGGAGATCAGGGTACTCATAACGGAGGTCTCCTATCCGAGTTACATGCACAACCTGGCGGAGGTGAGCAAACACCATACTCCAAAAACCCTCGCTGAAGAGCTTGAACACCTGAAGAGGAAGGATGTGGATGTCTATGTCATGCACCTCAAACCCAACTCCTTAAAAGAACTGGAGGAGGAGATAAGGGATACACTTCCCACTGTAAAAATCTTGAGTGATGGCGATGCAATTATAATATAGAGAGGAGGGAATTATGGAACCAACTAAGCTAACAGACGAGCTGGTAAACCTCCTTAAAAACAGGGGGAAGGAAGAGACCTACAGTCTGGGCGACGTCCTCATTGAGGAGGGAGAGGAATCCGACAGGATCTTCATCATTGAGAAGGGCTTTGTCAACGTCACCAAGAAAGACCCCATGGGGAACGATGTCCTGATAGGCACTGCAGGTCCAGGCTCAATACTCGGTGAGATGGGTGTGTTCATGGGGGTTGAGAGAACCGCCAGCGTGAGGGCTGTTTCAGACCTGAGGGTGATCTCCTTCGCCAAGGATGAGTTCTTTGATGTGATAAGCAGTATTCCGGAGCTTTCCTCCTTTCTGATAGGTATTCTCACGAAGAGACTCTACAACCTGAACAGAAGGCTGATAAACGCAATAAACTCAAAGCTCATGATAGTCATGGGGAACTACATAATTGATAAGGTCAGAGAGGGGAATGTTCAGGAAAGCTTCGGTGAGAGCGCTAAGATAAGCTTTGACCTCTCCACAGCAGCCCTTGAAACGGGACTGGACATAGAGAAGGTTATAACAGCTCTGAACAACCTTGCCAAGGCGGGGGTGCTTCAGGATTACAGACTCATTGAGGAGGTGAGGGAGGCGGAAGGAGAAGGTGAGGAGAAGAGAACGGTCGCCGAGCTTATAGCGGACCCCCAGCAGATAAAGTCCTACCTGAAGACGATCTCCTACATCTGATCAGGAAAAGCCCTGCGAGGAGGGAGAGTAAACACAGCACGCCCGCAAGGGCGACCACGAAAACAGTTCCGTCAAACCAGAGCTTCATGGGGTATATCCTCAGGAGGGTGTCCGTGTACTTGAACCTCCAGGAGTAGGGGTCAAAGACGTAGTTGTGAAATAGCTCAAAGGCGAGCTTGTAGTTCGTGAGCGAAAAGACCGCTGACGCGGTGGTGAGGAGGAGGGAGAAGAGGGAAGCTAAGATCAAAGCCTTACCGACAAGCGGGAGGTCTCTCAGGTATAAGAGGGCGAGAACCGACAGGAAGGTAGCACCGTATACGAGGGGAAAGAAGGCAGAGAGGAAGTTCTTGACGTCCTCCATGTGCTTTATCTCCCTCTCGTTGAAAGCCCTTCTCCCGCTGGGAAGTTTTGCTCTTTTAAACTCCTCCATGCCCTCGTCAGAGAGAACAGCCCTCAGCCCCAGCTTAGCGAGGTATTTCCTGTAATCGTCGGGGAGTCCGTATCTGTCCTTGGGAAAGTCCGCTTTAGAGTACTCCCAGTCTATGAACCACTCGTTGAATGCTATCCGGGTCGGTATCCCGAAGAAGACCAAGGGACTCAAGATAACCACGAGGGCTATGGCGACAAGCTTATCAAGACCGCCCTTCTTTCCAGACATCTTATCAGCTCCCCTACCCTTTCTCTTCTGATAAAGTATACGCGACCTCCGAGGTGGTCTCCCTCCTCTTTAAGAGGGGTTATCCTCACGTAGCCGAGCTCCCTTGAGGAGACGTAGCCCGTCAGGTAGTCGGGGTCATCGCTCCAGCACAGCTCCGCCAGAACACCGCAGTGGATATTCTTTAGAGCTATGGCGAGTGCGTCCAGGGTTCTATCCGTAAAGCCTCTCCTCAGAAGCACCTCCCTCACCGCGGAGCGGTCCTTCCAGTCCACCCTTACTGTCCTTATCCCTCTCCCCGGGTCTGGCTCCAGCCTATCTCCTGTCTCTACGTCTAAAAGGACAGCGCCTCTCATGTTTCCTCCCTTCGGGTTAGCCCCTTTGGAGAGAAGCTCTATCCCCTTCTTCGCAACCCATTCTGGAACACCTGAGCGCACGAGCTCCTTAAGGGCGAACTCCCTTCCCTCCTCAACGCTTTTAAATTTGTGAGAGCTTATGGAGAGGTCAAAGGCGATCTCCTCAACCTCCTCAAGCCTTTCAAGGGTCAGCTTCAGAAAATCGTGCTCCCCGGGTCTTTTTAGGAGCTCGCATAAGGTGGAGGGTATATCCTCTTCTGAGACTATCCTCTCTGCACCGGAGACGTGTTTCCCTTTAAGGGAAGCCCTCATCCTGACGCTCAGGAGAGGCATTCTTTAATCTTCTCCTCGCTGACCGGACTTATTACACCTTTCTCGGTTACTATGGCGGTGATGTTCTCAGTGGGCGTGACGTCAAAGGCGATGTGAAGACCTGGCGTATCCTCCGGGGCTATGGGACAGCCGAGGCAGTTCTTTAGCTCCTGCTCGCTCCTCTCCTCTATGGGGATCTCATCACCGCTCTTTATGGAAAGGTCAAAGGTGGAGGAGGGTGCTGTGACGTAGAAGGGGACGCCGTGTTCTTTGGCAAGAACCGAGAGAGAGTATGTTCCTATCTTGTTGGCGACGTCCCCCCTCGCGGTTATCCTGTCCGCCCCTACTATAACGAGGTCAACGAGCCCCTTCTTAATAAGAAAGCCTGCGGTGGAGTCGGTTATCAGCCTGTGGGGTATTCCCTCCTTGAGGAGCTCCCAGGCGGTAAGCCGGGCTCCCTGGAGGTAGGGTCTCGTTTCGTCAACCCAGACCTGAATTTCCTTTCCCGAGTAATGGGCGCTCCTTATTACCCCGAGGGCAGTTCCCCAGCCGGCGGTTGCGAGGGCACCCGTGTTGCAGTGGGTGAGGATCTTCGCTTTTTCAGGTATAAGTTCGTTACCCAGCTCCCCCATCTTCCTGTTCGCTTCGTAGTCTTCCTTCTCTATCAGCTTCGCCTCTTCCTCCAAGTCCTTCCCAGAGTTCAGGGCGGACATCATCCTGTCCAGAGCCCAGAAGAGGTTGTAAGCTGTGGGCCGGGTGTCTCTGAGAACTTGGTAGACCTCTTCGGGCCTCTCCCCGGATCTGATACCGAGCACGAAGCCGTAGGCGGCTGTGCAT
>WGFS01000181.1 GCA_015492115.1 Aquificaceae bacterium | reverse complement strand
GGTTAAGAAGATACTCACCCAGGCTTACGAGACCGCAAGGGCTACCATAGAGGCTCACAGGGAACCCCTGAAAGCGGTCGTGAAGAAGCTCTTAGAGAAGGAGTCCATAACCTGCGAGGAGTTTGTTGAAGTGTTGAAGTTGTATGGCGTTGAGGTGAAGACAAGCTGTAAAAAAGAGGAGCACAAAACCTTTGAAAATACCTCTGAGGAAGAGACCAAGAAAGAAGAGAAGGAGGTTGTCTGATGGGCATGACCATTACGGAGAAGATACTCGCAAGCCACGCAGGTAAGAAAGAGGTCAGGGCGGGAGACCTCATAACCGCCAAGATTGACCTCGCAATGGCGAACGACGTCACAGCTCCCCTTGCGATCAAAACCCTTGAAAGGCACGGTATAGACAGTGTGTTTGATCCCAATAAGATAGCCCTTGTCCTATCTCACTTTGTCCCTGCAAAGGACATAAAGTCCGCCGAGCAGGCAAAGGTGGTGAGGGACTTCGCCAAGAAGCACGGAATAAAGTACTTCTTTGAAGAGGGAGAGGGGATAGAGCACACGATACTTCCCGAGAGAGGTATAGTCGTCCCGGGAGACCTCGTTGTAGGTGCTGACTCACACACCTGCACCTACGGAGCCCTCGGAGCCTTCTCCACGGGGGTAGGGTCAACTGACCTCGCTTACGCCATGGCTACGGGAGAGATATGGCTCAGGGTGCCGGAGAGCATGAAGTTTGTCTTCTACGGTAAGCCCGGACCCTTCGTCATGGGTAAAGACTTGATCTTACACACCATAGGTGAGATCGGGGTTGACGGAGCACTCTACAGGGCTATGGAGTTTGAGGGCGAGGCGATAAGGGAACTCTCCATGGAGCAGAGGCTCACGATAACCAACATGGCTATAGAGGCTGGAGGCAAGAGCGGTATCATAGCTCCCGATGAGAAGACGATAGAGTACGTGAAGAAGCGCGCCCAGAAGGAGTGGAAGGTCTATGAGAGCGACCCGGACGCAGAGTATCACTCGGTCTACGAGTGGGATGCGGGCAAGATAGAGCCCCTTGTAGCATGGCCCTACCTGCCTTCAAACGTCCATCCCGTGAGCGAGTCCACCCACATAAACGTTGACCAGGCTTTCATAGGTTCCTGCACCAACGGGAGGATAGAGGACCTCAGGGTCGCTGCGAAGGTCTTTGAATCCGCCATGAAGCAGGGTAAGAAGGTTCACCCTTACGTCAGGTGCATAGTTATACCGGCGTCCAAAAACGTCTATCATCAGGCGCTCCACGAAGGTCTGATAGACATCTTTATAGAGGCTGGCTGTATAGTATCAACCTCAACCTGCGGACCCTGCCTCGGTGGGCACATGGGCGTCCTTGCGGAGGGAGAGAGGTGCATCTCCACCTCAAACAGGAACTTCCCCGGAAGGATGGGGCATCCCAAGTCGGAGTCTTACTTGGCCAACCCTGCGGTGGTCGCTGCGAGTGCGGTTCTCGGAAGGATAGCCCACCCCGAGGAGGTTGTGAAGGCTGAGGAGCTCGTAGGGGTTCTATAAGCCCCTGAATACCGCTGGCTCCTCCCCAAGCAGTTCTGCGACCGTTCTAAGCTCTTTCCCGAGCTCCCTCGCCCTTTCCCAGACCCTTCCGGTTCTCTCCCTGAACTTGGGATCTCTTGTGAGGTGATGGTCGTAAACTATGATCCTTGAGTTCACCCCTTCAAGTATTTTCACTGCGTTTTCAACAGATCTTCTCAGATTTATCCTGTTCAGGGTGTAACCCAGCATGTAGGTCATGGGTCCGTCAAGTATAAGGAAGTCTGGATTTTCAGAGATGATCCAGCAGGCGTAGTCCTCCACTATGGGACCGTTGAGGTCAGAGCTGTGAAGGAGTTTAAACCCACCGTACTCAACAACGGTGGAAACTACCCATCCGAGCCTTGAGAACTCTATACCGTGGAAGAGCGGTCTGCTGAACCTGAGCCTGGTTTCACCTATACAGAGCTCCCTCCCGTCGGCAAACTTCACCCTCAGGTCATCAAAGGAGAGCTCAGGTATTCTACGGTAGCTTCTCCATCTCTCTACCCTTTCCCGGAACCACTCTCTCCCAAGGCTTAGGATCTCTTCCCTCCTCGCTGAATAGTCTCCAAAATCCTTCCCCATCGCAATGGGCATCTCTTCAGCTGGGTCGGGGATAGGAGGGATCTTCTGTTCCTCAAAGACATCCTCCAGGGCGTGACCGTAGCTCTTCAAAAGCTCCTCAAAGAACTTCTCAGCTCTAACCCTCTGAGAATAGTTTATGTAAAGGTTGGGATCCTTTACGAGAAGCGTCTTCCCAGAATAAAGCTCCCTTTGAAAAGGGAGGTAGTGGTCGTGATGGTAATGGGAAATGACAACGAGGTCTGCATCCCTCAGAGCTTCCTCCACCCTTCTCCTTCCATC
>WGFS01000180.1 GCA_015492115.1 Aquificaceae bacterium | reverse complement strand
CGGTTCTTGAGGAGGGCGTGTCATGAAGATCCGGTGGACCATCTCAGGAACTCCCGGTGAGAGGTGGAAAGCTATAGCAGAAAACGAATATGTAAAGGTAGAGGCAGAAGGAGAAAATCTCTTCGAGGCCATGGAGAAGGCTGAGGAGAAGTTGGTGGAAGAAACGGAGAAGGTTCTGAGGAAATCCCAAGAGCGGCTGGTAGATTGAAAATTATGAAGGAGTTTACGAGAGTAACCAAGCTCCCCTACTCACGAAGATGGTTGCTCGCCAAGGTTAAAGACTGCCAATTTTTTGCAGTAAAGATAGACGGGTGGTTTGCTTACAGAGAGCACCTCAAGAGAGTCAGGAAGAAAACTCACAAAGCAACCTGCTGCAGGTGAGTCTTTTGAAGGTCTTTTATCTCGTATTCGAGCCTGATAAGGAGCTTGTAATTCCCTTCCTGCCTTAACTCTTCAACGTCCACGTTCAAGAGTTTAACTCTGTCCTCCCACCTTTCTATCGCATCCCAGATGTCCGCTATCAGGCGCGGGATAACGTTGGGTGCTATCTTGTCTATGTAGTTCATCAAATCGCATCCGAACTCAGGCTCCCATATCTTCGCACCTTTGGGAGTGGAAAGTATCACCTCTATTGATTGTTCTATGTCCTCTATGAGGTTGTCTATCCTCTCGATCTCGAAAGAAGAGTTATTAATCCTCAGAGCATACATTCTTCAAAACCTCGTAGATGTTTATGTCTTTATCCCAAAGTTCGGGATGCCACCACCAGTGAGTTTTGGGGACTTCCTTATCTACAAACTCGAACTCTTCAAGCATGTCCTTGTTTTCCCAAAGAAGCTTTAAGGCTTCTTTCTTCTCTTCGCAGGAAAAGGAGGGATCGTAGATGTTTTCATCTAAGAACATCAAAAGATTGATGACCTCTCCGCCGCTGAACTCTTCCCCGTGGTCTTTCCACGCTTCAACTAAGTGCTTTACATGTTCCAAAGGAGACACCTTCACCCCCATACCAGATACCCCAACCTGCCTAATCCTTTTATAAATCTATTCCAATTTTTAACAGGATGGGCTGTATATAAAGCGCCTTCTCTCACCCACACTGCAAACCACCTGTCTCCAAAACGCTTACCGAATACGTCTACCACTTTGACAGCCTCTTCGTTCTTCTTGCGCTGAAATAACGATACTTTCCTGTGAGGATTTTCAAGGGTATCTTTCACCATTTTTTTGTAAGTGGCATAATCAGGCACAAAACCAAAAACGCCTTCCCACTCACCCCGGTGGTCCCTTATCTTCCACTCAGGAAGTGCCTTCTTTTTAAGCTCCCCGATAAGCTTGTCCCAGTTCTTAGTCTCGACATTGAACCTCAAAAGCTCCTCAATAAGCCCATACTCCTTAGCCCTTTCAAAAACCCTCGGGGGAATGCCTGTCAGACTCTTTACCGGCGATGCCCTAAACTGAAACTCCCTCTTCAGTTGTCTATCCTCCTCCACAAGCCTCTCAAACTTCTCTATCTTCCTCTGAGAGGTAGACTTGATGCGCTTGAGGTAAGCAAAGTCGTTTTTGACAGCGGTTGCCAAACTCCTGCATCCGTGGTGGTTCGGAGGCATGAACCTGTCCCAAAAGGGGTCGTCTTTTGGCCGAACAACGCCGTCCAGAGACTTGCAGAGCTTCGTTGTCCTTTCATCAAGTATGGCGTTGTAAACGAGGTATTTGACACTCCTTGCCCGAGCTATCTGAGCCCACCTTCCAGCGTTGTAAGAGGTAAGGAAGTTGTTCCTTGCGTGAACCTCAAGCCAGTAAGGGTTCCTCGGAGAGACTCCTACCCTGTCAAGAGTTTCTTCCAAGAACCTCATCATGTCACTTATGCTTTCTCCTCTCTCAAGAGCCTTTACGTATCTCTCTTTGATCTTGTTTATCACGTCCAAGCTAAAGACCCTCGCTATGGTAAAGGCTTTGAACTTGAGCTCCTGAGAAAGGCTGTCAAACTCCTCCCTCTTCATTGGAACGAGCGACCTCATGAACCTGATGGACTCCTCAAAAGGAACCTCAAAGCTCCCCTCTACGCTCGCAAGCTCCTTCTCTTCTCCGGTCTGTTTTAAAGTGTGAAGTCTGCCCACGAGGTTCCCGAGCATCAAGCTAACATACAACGCTCTCATAAAGCCTTTAACATCTCTTGCGTAAAGCCCCTTGAGATTTTTAAGCCCTCTTCTTTCCACGAGCAGTGTTATATCCCTCGTTAGCCTGTCCGAGAGGACCTCCCTTATCTGGGAGTAGGCCTGCTCCGCCTCCGCAAAGAAGAAAACCTCTACAGCTCTTAGATCTTGAGTCTTTACGTTATTCGTAGCGTCCACGAGGTCTTTGAGGTCTATAACAATCAGCTCTTCCACCTTTCCACCTCTACAAGTTCAAGAGCCAGCTCTATTGCTTCTTCTTCGGTCATCTTCCTTATCTCCCTGTAGTCCCATCCCTTGCTCAGGAGAAACCTCACCAGTTTTTTGATGTATTTGGTCGGAAGGACGAAATTTGGTCACCTCCTCCCACACAAGAACGAAATCCTCGTAGTCCATGTTCTCAAGAAGGAACTCCGCAGGGACCTTTTCACCTTCAAACTCGCAAAGCTCCGAGATCAAGTAACAAGCTACCGCATCCTCAACGTCGTCTCCGAACTTGTTCCTGGAAAACTGAACAGCCCTCACCCTGTCCGCTATGGTGGGACGTCTTTTGATTTCAAAACTCTTGACCTTCCTGCCCTTGTAAGTGAAGCCGATGTTTAATTTCATAGCTTACCCTCCGTCAAATAGTCTGATTAGGCGTTCCCGTGGTTCCACCGCTGTCGCCCGGATGCGTATGGGAGTTATAGGTATCCCTGAGTTGGGATAGGCTACCTCGTGAACCGCCGAGGTCATATATCTCCTGCGAAGCGGTTATATTGCCGTTCACAAGGAGATTACCGTTGATAGTCACGTTGCCGTTGTGAGTGGTTATCGTGGTTACGGTCGTTGTGTTTGCGGTTACCTCTATATCTCCGTTCACCACAGCTGTCAGCTTACCGACCGCCTCATCGTATTCAATCACCGTCCCGTCGGCAAACCTCTTGTAGAACTTATTCCTGTCCTTTACCGGGGCCTCTTCCTGCCTATGGTAGTAGCTACCGATCACAAAGCCGTCCTCTATCCCGTGAGGCAAGAACACGCAAAGAACCGTGTCCCCGACCTTGGGGAGTCCGTAGAAGTATGTCTGATGAGATACAGGAACGAGAACGTGAAGAAAACCAGTAACCACGTCTCTGTCGGGAAGTTTCACCCTCACTCTGTGAAGAACCTCATCAACCTCCACGACTTCTCCTACAGCCACTATCCTCTGAAGTGTCTGCCTTAAAGCCCTTATCTCCTCACGAAGTTCCTGAATCTCATCAGCCAACATACTGAACCACCTCTAAGTTCACCGTTCCGATTTTCACCACCTGATCCTGGCCTACCACAACATCCTGAAGAGGATCAAGGACTTCAACCTTCTCAACCGCCCTGTGAACATGAAGAGCATCCGCTATCTTTGAAAGAATCAAATCTTTCCCTATGGTTTTTTGAACCTGATCAAGGTAAGAATTGAGGGATTCCGCAGCTTTCTCTGATATGAAGCTCTGAAGAGTCATATCCGAAATGTAGAGACGGACGCTCACGTTCGCATTTACCTCCTGAGGACCGGAAACTATAACCTGATCCGTTAGTGGCCTTATCTTCTCCGCATTCAGGTATGAGCTGACGATATCTTTGTAGGTCTGATCGGGGACAGTCCCATCATCAAGGAGAAAGACTACCTTCACAACCCCCGGAGAAGGAGAGAAGACCGAAACGTCTCCTATGCGCGGATGAGCAGACTTGGCATGGAATATGTAGGCTCCCCTTGAGCCTGCGTTTGATAGCCTTTCCAAAGACTTCCTTAGCCTGTCCCTGTAGTGTTCGTCACTCTCTCTGTCCGCTCCCCCGGTTGTTACGGTCGTGTTCTCCACCCTGTCCACACCCGGAACGGTATCAAGAAGAACTGAGACCTCTCCCGGAAGGTAGCCGTTGCCCTTGAGTCCCGGCTCGGTCGCTACAGCCCTCACATCCACCTGAGCGGTTCCGCTTGCGGTCTCTTCCGTTTCAAAGACCACCTTCATGTCTTTGGTGGCAACTCTGGTCCCCTTAGGGATGGTGGTCCGGCGGGAGAGGTAGAACCTCAGAACAGTTTTCGCAGGGACAGGACCGAGCCTCTCAACCCCGAAAACGTCCCTTCCTATCAGGTCAAGCTCCTCTCCCTCCGCGTAAGAGATAAAGCCCGCCCTGTATTTCTTGTTTATGTGGTCTATAAGAATGGTCTCAACGTAAAGGGCAAGGTCGAGGATGTTGTCATCAGG
>WGFS01000179.1 GCA_015492115.1 Aquificaceae bacterium | reverse complement strand
GTTCTTACCTGTGATCATGTTTATCAAAGAGGATTTGCCCACGTTTGACCTTCCCACGAAGATTACCTCGGGTCTGTCAGGAGGTGGGAAGTCCTTTACTGTGGACTTCAAAAACTGAACCCTCATGTAGAATATTTTCCGTAAATACAGTCTGGAAGAGCTCATAAAAAACCCGTGAGGGCGCAATAAATTCATAAACATGACCTATCCCTCCTACCTGAGGCTGTACGAGAGCGGTGAGCTTAAAGAGAGAGTGGAGAAAGCTAAGGAACTTCTCCTCTCCTGCAGAGTGTGTCCACACCGGTGTGAGGTGAACAGGCTTGAGAACGAGCTGGGGTACTGCAGGACGGGAAAGAGCGCCATAGTCTCCAGCTACTTTCCCCATCACGGGGAGGAGTTCCCCATAAGGGGCTTCAGGGGAAGTGGAACCATATTCTTCTCTTACTGCAACATGAGGTGTGTCTACTGCCAGAACTATGAGATCAGCCATTTTGGAGAGGGAAGGGAGGTCAGCCCCGAGGAGCTCGCAGACATGATGTTAGAGCTTCAGGACATGGGAGTCCACAACATAAATCTCGTCTCACCCTCCCACGTGGTTCCCCAGATACTCGTGGCTCTCTACATAGCTGTTCAGAAAGGTTTGAAGGTACCCCTCGTTTACAACACCTCGTCCTTTGACTCCTTAGAGTCCTTAAAGCTCCTTGATGGTGTGGTGGACATATACCTCGCTGACCTGAAGTATCTCAGCAGAGATTTCGGGAGGAAGTACTCAAAGGTGAAGGACTATCCATCCTACGCTAAGGAGGCTATAAGGGAGATGTACAGGCAGGTGGGAAACCTGAAGGTGGACGGAAGGGGTATAGCGGTTAGGGGGTTGATAGTCAGGCACCTCGTCCTTCCCAACGACATATCCACCACAAGAGAGGTGATGAACTTTCTCAGAAGCATAGACCCAGAGCTGACTGTGAACGTGATGGATCAGTACTTCCCCTTCTACAAGGCTAAGGACTATCCCGAGCTTGCGAGGAGGATCACCCGGGAGGAGTACGAGAGGGCTCTTGTGGAAGCGGAAAATCTCACGCTGATTAGCGATTAATATATTTCTGTGATGAGAGAGTTTGTGGACAGGGAAAGAGAGGTAAGCAGGGAGGTTGAAAGGGTAAAGGAGCTTCTCAAAGAAGAAGAGGTTGAGGAGCTGAAGGAAAAGCTGAAAAAGCTGATTGAGAAAGATCCCTACTACCTTGAAACTTACGTTCTCCTGAACGAGATATACGAGATGGAGGGAGACGTTAAGTCAGCTGAGAGTGTCCTTGAAGAGGCTTACAGACGCGCCATAGAACTTATAAGTGATGGAGGTAGCCTCCCCGACAGGCTGGAGTGGAAGCACCCTACAAACAGGCATATTATAAACGCCCTTATAAGCACCGGTGTATTTTACTGGGAGGTGGGAGAGATAGAGAAGGCTCTTAAAATCCTCAAAGAGGTTTACAGGATGAACCCCTCGGACGAGCCGGGGGTGAGATTTTACATACTCGCGATACTTGAAGGCATGAGCTTTGATGAGTTTGAGCAGGTCTTCTCAAGGGACGGGGAGTACGATTACGAAGACCTCAACCACTGGTTTGAGAAACACTCGGGAGAGCATCCGGAGCTGTTCAAGCCCTCCCGATAGAGTAATACTCAAAGCCAAGTTCTCTCATCTTCTCGGGCTTAAAGACGTTCCTTCCATCTATCACAACAGGGAGCTCCATAAGTTCCCTGACCTTCTCCATGTCAGCCTTTGCGAACTCTTCCCACTCGGTAAGTATGAGAAGAGCCTCCGCAGATTTGACCGCTTCGTACTTGTCCCCCGTGTAGATCAGGTCTTCACCGGGAGGGAATATCCTCCTGAAGTTCTCCACAGCCTGAGGGTCGTAAGCGAACACCTTTGCCCCCTTCTTCAGAAGCTCGGGAACTATCCTCAGCGATGGAGCCTCCCTTATGTCGTCGGTGTTCGGTTTGAAGGCAAGCCCCCATACAGCGATCTTCTTGTCCTTCAGAGTCCAGAGGGCATTGAGAACTTTCTCCAAAAAGCGTGTTATACGTTCTGAGTTTATCTTCTCAACCTCCTTCAGGAGTCCAAAGTCAAGACCGACGTCCTCCGCTATCTTTATGAACGCCTTAACATCCTTGGGAAAGCAGGAACCTCCGTATCCTATACCCGCATTCAGGAACTCTCTACCTATCCTCCTGTCGTAGCCCATGCCCTCGGCGACCAGCTCTACGTCCGCCCCCGTCTTCTCGCAGAGGTCCGCAACCATGTTTATGAAGGAAATCTTCATGGCAAGGAAGGAGTTGGACGCATGCTTTATCAGTTCAGCGGTAGCTGGGTCTGTGATCAGGAGGGGAAATCCCTTCTCGGTGAGGGGTCTGTACAGCTCCTCCATTATTTCTCTCGCCCTCTCGCTCTCCACACCAACGACTATCCTGTCGGGGTTCAGGAAGTCGTAAACCGCAGAGCCTTCCCTAAGGAATTCGGGGTTTGACGCAACATCAAAGGGAACGTCCCTATTCAGGTATCTCTGGACTGTCTTCTTTACGAGCTGGTGGGTGTTAACGGGAACTGTTGACTTCTCAATAAGGAGCTTGTAGGAGTTCATGTTCTTTGCTGTGAGCCGAGCCACCTCCTCAACCTGGGAGAGGTCAGCGGAACCGTCGGGGAGTGAGGGTGTCCCAACGCAGATGAATATAACCTCCGAGAAGTCCACACCTTCCTTTATGTCCGTGGTGAAGAGAAGCGTACCCTTCTCAATACCCTCCTTCAGAAGCTCATCAAGCCCGGGTTCGTAGATGGGGCTCTTACCCTGTCTCAGCTGTTCAACCTTTTCAGGAACCTTCTCAACTATGAGAACCTCGTTCCCGAGATGTGAGAAGCATGCTCCCGTGACGAGTCCTACGTATCCTCCTCCTATAACCGTGACCTTCATGGAAAAGATTTTAACCCTTTAAGGAGCTGGAATTCTGCCCGAGGAAGGGTATAATATATACTCCAGCGGGTGTAGCTCAGCGGTAGAGCGGCTGCTTGCCATGCAGCAGGTCGCGGGTTCAAATCCCGTCGCCCGCTCCATAAAAGAGAATATCTTTAAATAGAAGGCGACGTGGCCGAGCGGTTAGGCGAGGGACTGTAAATCCCTTTTACGGCGGTTCGAATCCGCCCGTCGCCTCCACAAGACGATGAAAACCTATCTTGTCTGGGGACTCGGGAAGAGCGGACGCTCCGCGATCCAGCTCCTTCAGGAAAAGGGTTATAGAGTTTACGCTGGAGACGACGCGAGAAGAGACAGGTGGGAGGAGTTCATAGACTCCGTTGATACCGTAGTTCTGTCCCCGGGAGTCCCCCCGAGGCACCCCCTCTGGAAGGAAGCCCTCAGGAGGGACGTAGAGGTAATAGGCGAGCTTGAGCTCGCCTGGAGGTTCTTTAAAGGAAAGGCGATCGCCATAACCG
>WGFS01000178.1 GCA_015492115.1 Aquificaceae bacterium | reverse complement strand
TTGGAGAGGTCATCGTAAACGACGAGGGCGTGCTTGCCGTTGTCCCTGAAGTACTCACCTATGGTGCATCCCACGAAGGGAGCGAGATACTGGAGCGACGCGGGGTCTGTAGCTGACGCGACAACCACGGTGGTGTACTCCATTGCCCCCTCTTTCTCAAGGAGCTCTATTATCCTTGCGGTGGTTGACCTCTTCTGACCTATCGCGACGTATATGCAGTAAACGTCGGTGTCCCTCTGGTTGAGTATGGTGTCTATACATATGGTCGTCTTACCGGTAGCCCTGTCACCTATTATCAGCTCCCTCTGCCCCCTGCCTATGGGGATCATGGAGTCTATAGCCTTTATACCCGTCTGGAGAGGCTCATGAACGGGCTTCCTTGCAACGACACCCGGAGCTATCTTCTCAACGGGAGACATGTACTCGTACTCAACGGGTCCCTTTCCGTCAAGGGGTTCACCGAGAGGGTTTATGACCCTGCCGACAAGACCTTCACCGACGGGGGCTGATAGGATCTGGTTCGTCCTCCTTACTATAGAACCTTCCCTTATACCGGTCTCGCTTCCGAGTATGATGATACCTACGTTGTCCTCTTCAAGGTTGAAGGCTAAGCCCTTCTCACCACCTTCAAACTCAACAACCTCCATAGCCATGGCGTTCTCAAGTCCGTAAGCCCTCGCGACACCGTCACCGACGTAATAGACCACGCCGACCTCTTCCATCTTGGCTTCCGCTTCAAAGTCCTTTATCTGTTGGCGCAGAAGGTCAAGGGCTTCCTCGTAACTGAGCATTCCCATTCCGGAACCTCCTAATTTTATGCCCAAAATTATATCACAAGAGCTTGAACTTCCATTAACTTAATACAAATTTTATATATTACGATTTATGTATATCAGGAGGAGATAGTCTAATGTCAAGAAAGGGCGCGGACATAGTCATAGAAACCCTCAAAGAGGAGAAGGTGGATGTAATATTCGGCCTCCCCGGCGGTGCCATAATGGAGGTCTACGATGCCCTCTACAGGGACGGGTCTATAAAGCACATACTCGCAAGGCACGAGCAAGGCGCAGGGCACATGGCTGAGGGGTACGCCAAGGCTACGGGAAAGGTGGGGGTCGCCATGACAACCTCTGGACCCGGAGCGACCAACATAGTTACGCCCATAGCTGACGCCTACATGGACTCGGTTCCCCTCGTGGTGATAACGGGACAGGTTCCCACCCACATGATAGGGAACGACGCCTTTCAGGAGGTTGATATAGTCGGGATAACCAGACCGATAACCAAACACAACTTCTTAGTGAGAGATATAGAGGAGCTACCGCTCGTGATAAGGAAGGCTTTTTACATAGCGAGCACGGGAAGACCCGGACCCGTCCTTGTGGATATTCCAAAGGACATAACCCAACAGCTCTCCGACGTAAAGATACCCTCCATGGACGAGGTCAAGAGATCTCTGCCGGGTTACAAGCCTCACGTTGAGGGGAACACACAGCAGATAAAGAAGGCTGCGAAATTGATAATGTCTGCCAGGAGACCCGTCCTCTACGTTGGAGGTGGTGCTGTCAACGCGGAAGCTCAGGAGGAGCTCGTAGAGCTCGCGGAGCTCATGAAGATACCCGTTACGACCACGACTCAGGGTAAGGGAGCGTTCCCCGAAAACCATCCCCTCGCACTCAGGATGCTGGGTATGCACGGGACTTACTACGCCAACATGGCTGTTTACAACTCAGACCTTCTGATAGCTGTCGGGGCAAGGTTTGACGACAGGGTTACAGGGAAGATAGACGAGTTTGCCCCCGACGCCAGGATAATTCACATAGACATAGACCCCGCGTCAATATCCAAGAACATAATCGTGGACGTCCCGATAGTGGGGGACGTGAAGATAGTTCTCAGAAAGCTGATAAACGAACTGAAGAGAAAAGGGGCAAAGATAGAACACCCAGAGGACAGGGAAAAGTGGATAGAGCAGATAGAGAAGTGGAAGAAGCTTCACCCCCTGACCTACAGAAACTCCAGGAAGGTCATAAAGCCCCAGTACGTCATAGAGCAGATCTACGAGGCAACGAACGGGGACGCGATAATAGTTCCCGGAGTGGGTCAGCACCAGATGTGGGCTGCCATGTTCTACAAGTATTCTTACCCGAGGCAGTTCTTGAACTCCGGTGGTCTGGGAACCATGGGCTTCGGTCTTCCCGCAGGGATAGGTGCAAAGGTGGGAAGACCTGACAAGGAGGTCTTCGTTATAGATGGAGACGGCTCCTTCGTGATGACAATGCAGGAGATAATAACCGCTGTCCAGTACAGGATACCCGTCAAGGTCGCGATAATAAACAACGCCTACCTTGGGATGGTTCGCCAGTGGCAGGAGCTCTTCTACGACAAGAGGTACTCTGAGGTTGATCTGAGCTTACAGCCTGACTTTGTAAAGCTGGCGGAAGCCATGGGAGCGGTTGGGTTCAGGGCTGAAAAGCCCAAAGAGGTGAGAGAGATCCTTGAAGAGGCTATGAAGATAGATGACAGACCCGTTGTGCTGGACTTCGTGGTTGACAGGGAAGAGAACGTCCTCCCGATGGTTCCCCCGGGCAAGTCTTACAAGGACATGATACTTGAGGACGGTAAGGGGGCAGAGGCTGAGACCATGTATCTTGTAGGTTGAGGAGGTAATGTATGGCTGATACAGTCGGTGGAGCGGACATAACAGTTGCCAAAGCACCCAAGTTCAGGCAGACAAAAAAGGGGCACGTAAGGAAGCACGTTATAAACGTCAAGGTGAGGAACGAGATAGGTGTCCTGGCGAGGATAGCTACTCTAATAGCGGGCAAGGGATACAACATAGAGAGCCTCTCGGTTGGGGAGACCCACGAGCCTGGGATATCTCGTATGACCATAGAGGTGGTTGGGGACGACATAGTCATAGACCAGGTGGTAAAACAGCTCAGGAAGCTCATAGACACCCTGAAGGTTAGGGACATAACGGATGTTCCCCACGTTGAGAGGGAGCTCGTTCTCGTAAAGGTTCACACTCCTACCTCAAGAGCGAGGGACGAGGTGCTCAGGATAGTTGAGATATTCAGGGGGAAGATAATTGACGTTTCCCCCGAGACCTACACTATAGAGGTTACAGGAGACGAAGACAAGATAGACGCAATGCTTGAGCTTCTCAAACCCTTTGGGATAAAGGAGATGGCGAGGACTGGAAAGGTAGCTATGAAGAGGGAGCTCTTCCTGGAGGAGGGTAACACCGAGTAACTGAAAAAACTGCAGGTGGAAACGATAACTCCCTTAGGAGGGCTTTGAGGGTGAGCCAATGGTTGAAACACCAAAGATATCTTCCTTAGCAAACGAGCTTCTGAAGTTCTTCGTACTCTCCTCCATATTCCTTGGATTGCTCATATCCTTCGCCTTCTTCTTTCTCGGTAATATGAACGCCTACTATGCACTGGGTGTTGGCTTCGCCATATCCTCTGCCTGGGTGCTCTTCAACATCCTCTGGACGAAGGGAAAGCTTGAGGAACTCTTCGGGAGACTCCTCTATGTGATAGACATACTTGAGGAGCGACACAAGGAGAAGACCGTTGTCCCCATCCCCATACACGAAGAGGTTCTTGAGGTGGTTCACGGGATAAGGGAGCTCGTCCAGAGCTTTGAGGAAAAGTACCAGAGACAGATAAGCTCCCTTGAGGAGCAGATAGAGAGTATCTCCGAGAACGCGTCCCAACTCCTGACCTCTCTTGACAGGGTTCAGGAGGGTTACCTCAGGACGGAGTTTCCATCGGGGCTTGACCCTGTGGGGGCTATAGGTCAGGCGATACAGCACGTCCTTGAGGACTACGCTGACCTCTTCCAGAAGATAAAAGGCGGTATAACACAGTGCAGAGAAGAACTTGAAAGAATCTCTGCACTTCTTGAAGAAAAAGACGATAAAATAGATATTCAGAGAGTAAAGGAGGGGATAGAGAGAATCATGGAGCTTGAGAGAGAAATAACAGAGGAGCTGAAATTTATAAAAGAAGATTAAGGAGGGTTATAAGATATGGATAAGTACGAGAAGGTCTTGCAGGAACTGATCAAGAGCTCAGGTCTGGAAGGTGCTGTTCTCGTAAGTGCCGATGGTCTCCCCATATCCGCGGTGCTCAAGCCCGGCATAGAGGAGGACAGGGTTGCGGCCATGAGCGCGGCGATCCTCTCGCTGGGTGAAAAGGTTACAGAGGAGCTACAGGGAACCCTTGAGCAGATAACCATAAAGGGAGAGGAAGGATACATAGTTCTTACGGGGATAGGACAGGATGCGGTTCTTACAGTTCTCGCGAGCAACGCTGCAAAGTTGGGTCTCCTGCTTATGGAAATTAGGAAAGCCCAAGACCAGCTCAAGGAGGCGATAGGTTAATAGATGGCTCTGACGGGAGATTTAACCACTTTCAGCTTTGCGGACATACTTCAGGTTCTCGCAAAGGACAAGAAGAGTGGTGTTCTCCTGGTAGAGTGGAAGGACATGATAGTCGCTTACTACGTCAAAGATGGAGAGGTTATCTTTGCGAGACCCGTTGACAAGGTCTTCAGGGTATATACGGATAGGAACTTTGAACAGCTGATAAACAAGCTAAGGATCAAGAAGGAAGATATACACAAAACGATTGAGCGATTCTTCCTGCCACGTCTTGAGCAGAAGGAGGGGATATTCTCGTTCACCCCCGGATTCATAAAGTACGACAGCGATGTCCCCATCCGCTATCCGGTGGAAGAGCTCATAATTAGGGCTTCCCGCTCCCTCACGGATGAGGAGGTTGAGAGGAAGATATCCGATGAACTCCTGATCTTTGAGAAGGCTCCAGATGCGGACGAGAAGGTTGCCAAGGTTAACCTGACGGAGGAGGAGAAGAAGGTGCTGTCGCTGGTGAACGGGAACAGGACAGTCGCGGACATAAGGAAGGAATCTGGACTTGACAGACTTACCGTAGACAGGGCTCTGTACGGCTTTCTTGCAGCGGGGATAATAAGGAGGAAGAGAAGGGAGAGAGTTCAGAAGCCCTCTATAACACTTGACCTCCTTGCAAAGATAATAGAGAAAATTAAGCAGCTGTAGGTGGGGCATGAAGGAGCTGAAGAAGATAAAGATCGTGGTCGCGGGTCCCTTTGCGGCGGGCAAGACCCAGTTCATAAATACGGTGAGCGAGATAAAGACCGTCGCTACCGAGAGAAAGACCTCCGGTGCGGTTGAAAAGAACGTCAAGGACTACACCACCGTCGCCATGGACTTCGGGAAGATACGCATAGACGATGAGCATGAGCTATACCTCTTCGGGACTCCCGGGCAGTCAAGGTTTGACTTCATGTGGGAGATACTCGGTGAAGGAGCCCTCGGGATAATAGTGCTCGTTGACAGCACAGACCCGAAGACCTTCCATGAAGCGAGGAGGATAATAAACTTCTTCCAGTCAAGGTTCCCCGTGCCTGTGGTCGTGGGTGCCAACAAACAGGACCTGCCAAACGCCTGGTCTCCTGAGGACGTCAAGTTTGCCCTTGACATAACGGAGGACGAGGGAATACCTGTCATACCCCTCTCCGCCAAAGATAAGGAGGACGTTAAGAAGACTTTACTAACCCTCTTAGAGATTATCAGATACAGCTTAGAGAGCTCCTGAGAATATATAATATTCTCCATGTTTACCCCTGAAGAAAAGAAAACCCTTGCTGGCATAACCTTTGCAGTTGTTGCCCGTATGCTCGGACTCTTCTTACTCCTTCCAGTTCTCTCTCCTTACGTCAAGCACCTCAACGGGAGCACCCCCATACTCACAGGTATAGCGGTGGGAATATACGGTCTTACCCAGGCTATACTCCAGATACCCTTTGGGTACTTCTCCGATAAGTTCGGCAGAAAGCCTGTCATAACTTTTGGCTTCATAGCCTACGTGATCGGAAGCATAATGGGTGGTCTGGCATCCAACATATGGAGCATGATCATAGCGAGGCTGATTCAGGGGGGAGGAGCCATATCATCGGCGGCGATATCGCTCGCTGCGGATCTGATAAGGGAGGAAGTCAGGACGAGGGCATTCGCCCAAATAGGTGCATCCGTGGGCATGGTCTTTGCCTTCAGCATAACGGTCGCTCCAATACTGGCAGGTAAGCTTGGAGTTCCCTTTATCTTCTATCTGACAGCCTTTCTGTCCACAGTCGCCATGCTCTACATACTTTTCTTCATAAGGGAACCCGAGAAGCACCACAAGGAGATAGAACCATCCCTGAAAAACATATCCATGGTGATGAGGGACAGGGGTCAGCTGATGCTGACCCTCTCCGTTGGTCTCCTTCACGCTCTTCTGGTCTCCATATTTACGGTGATCCCTATAGAGCTGATACACAGGTACGACTTTCCAAAACCCGAGCACTGGAAGCTCTACCTTCCCATAATACTCGTGTCCATAGCGATAATGGTTCCATCAACCATACTGGCTGAAAAGAGGGGCAGGATAAGGGAGGTCTTTCTGAGCGGTATAGCCCTAATAGGGCTCGGGTTCGCAAGCCATCTTCTCATAAAGGGCTTCCTGGGTGTGGTTCTCCTCCTACTGCTGTACTTCATAGGGTTTCATCTCCTTGAGCCGATAATGCCCTCTCTTCTGACAAAGCTGTCTCACAAGGACACCAGGGGGCTGGCGGTTGGCGTTTACAACACCAGCCAGTTCATAGGAGCGTTCTTTGGAGGAGCCCTCGGGGGTGTATTCCTGAAGTTCGGGACTGTTTACATGCTGGGCTTCAACCTCCTTTTGTCCATACTATGGCTCTTAACCGTAAGCCCCTGGATACTATCTGTAAGGGGTAAGGGCTGAGGCGAGCTTTCTGCTACAGTTCTCACAAAAGAACCTTGTCTTTCTGTCCACGTCTGCGAGGGAGTTGGAGAAGCTCATAACGCACTTTGGATCAGTGCAGTGGGTCAGACCGAAGGTATGCCCGAGCTCGTGGTTCACCTCCTTGAAGGTTCTCTCAAAGGTAACTTTCTCGTTTGGGTGTCTGAGCCTGTAAACGCTCACGACCGCATTCCTTCCACCAAGCTCAGCCTCTCCAAATACGAAGTTGAGCCCCTCTTCGTAGAGGTCAAACTCAACCACAGCGAGCATACGAACCAGCTCCGGGAAGGAAAACTGCTTCAGGTAGGAGAGCACCGTTCCCGCATGAAACTGGTTCCTGACAGGGTTCAGCCCGAGCCTCGGGGGAAAGGGGACGCTTGATATACGCACATCAAGACCGAAGGTGTCTTTTACGTTCCTTGCTGACGCTATGAGGAGTCTGTTCTCAATACCTCCGAAGGAGGTCATGTAAACGAAACCCATAGGTTTATATTACTTCCTTAACCGACCCAGGATTAGAAGAACTATCGCCATCGTTATGGACGCATCCGCAAAGTTGAAGGCTGGCCAGTAGTGTTCGCCTATGTGGAGGTGGATGAAGTCTCTTACCTTTCCAAGGAAGAGTCTGTCGTAGAGATTTCCAAGAGCACCACCTGCTATGAGCCCCATAACTCCAGCCAGCAACGGGTTTCCGTTCTTCCTTGAATATACGTAGGTGATCACAAAGGCGACCACCGGTGTCAGGATCAGGAGGGGAAGTCTCAGCCAGTCAGGTGTGTCCGCGAATATGCCGAAGGCAGCTCCCCTGTTGTATATGAGAAAGAGCTTCAGAAAGGGTAGGGGGTCGTAGCTCCTTTTGGAGAGAAACTCCTCCGCCAGATTTTTGGTGAAAAGGTCTAAGAAGACCACACTCAGCAGTGTGTATATGTATATCAGAGTGTTTCCTCTAAGGATCTTTCCCATACCTCCTTGAGTGTATCAACGGGACTTTCAAATATGAGCTCTCCGTTGTAGTTGACCTTTATCACCCTGTCTGGAACGACCTTGCCTATGTACATCCAGTCCAACCCCCTATCCTCAAGGAAGTCCCTGACCTGATCTGATCTGGAGGGGCTCACGCTTACAACAACGCGTGTAGGCATCTCCGCAAAGAGGAATATGTCAGCCCTTTCGTCGGAGTAAAGCTCAAGTTCAGCACCGAACCTGCTGAGGAAAAGGCTCTCAAGGACGTTGATCAGGAGACCCCCCGAAGAAAGGTCATGAGCAGATTCAATCATGTCGTTCTGCACGAGCTCTACAAGCGCATTTATAAGGGTCTTCTCCTTCTGCAGGTCAAGCCTTGGCACCTCTCCCTTAACGAGCCCGTGAACGACCTTGAGGTACTCACTTCCGTCTATTCGGGAGGGTCTGTTCAGGTCTCCTATGAGCAGGAGTTCTCCCGTTGAGGGGTAGGATATGTCAACGTAACGCTCCGCGTTGTCAAGGACTCCAACACAGACGACTACGGGAGTTGGGTATATGTTTCTGACCTCCTCTCTCTCAACGGTCTCGTTGTATAGGGACACGTTTCCGCTCACCACAGGGACGTTCAGGGTCGTGCAGGCTTCGGACATTCCCTCAACAGCCCTCACGAACTGCCACATTATCTCCGGTCTCTCCGGGTTTCCGAAGTTAAGACAGTCGGTTATGGCGAGAGGTCTTGCACCACTGCAGGCAACGTTCCTGCACGCTTCCGCAACCACATACTTGCCCCCCTCGTAAGGGTCAAGGAAGACGAGCCTCCCGTTCCCCTCCGCGGATATGGCTATCCCCTTCTCGGAGCGGAGCTCCGGCTTCTCAACCCACTTCAACCTGAGGAGGGCTGAGTCCCCACCGGGCTTGATAACCGTGTTGGTGCCTACCTGATAGTCGTACTGGGTGAAAACCCATGCTTTTGAACACAGGTTTGGCGAGGAGAGGAGCTTGAACACCGCATCCTTGAGGTCAACCTCCGGAAGGAGGTTCTGTTCAAACTCTCTGAGCTCCTTTATATACGTGGGTTCCTTTGTGGGTCTCCTGTAAACCGGCGACTCTTCCACTATCAGGCTCACGGGAAGCTCTGCGACCACTTCACCCTCGTAGAGTGCTCTGAACATCCTGTCGTCGGTGGTCTTCCCAACAACCGCATGGCTCAGGTGAAATCTCTCCGCAAGCTCCTCCAGAGCGGACAGGCTCCCTTCCTCTATAACGAGGAGCATCCTCTCCTGACTCTCAGATAGGAGTATCTCGTAAGGGTTCATACCCTCTTCCCTGAGAGGGACTCTATCAAGGTAGAGCTCAACCCCCATGTTGGACTTGCTCGCGAGCTCCGATGCAGAGCCAGCAAGCCCAGCGGCACCCAGATCCTGCATCCCAACAATGAGATCTCTCTCTACCGCCTCAAGAACAGCCTCTATCAACTTCTTGCCGAAGTACGGGTCTCCGACCTGAACGTTGGGTCTCTTCTCCTCCGCATCCTCCCCAAACTCCCCGGAAGCCATGACAGCACCGTGGATGCCGTCCCTCCCTGTGGTTGAGCCTATCAGAAATAGAAGCTGACCAACCCTGCTCGCCCTCGCACGGTACATCCTGTTCGCAGGCAGAATACCGAGACAGAAGGCGTTCACCAGGGGGTTTGTCCTGTACGAGTTTTCAAAGAAAGTCTCTCCCGCAACCGTTGGAACACCTATGGAGTTCCCGTAAGAGCTTATCCCCTTCACCACACCCTTCACGAGGAACTTCGTCCTCTGGTCTGTAAGCTCCCCAAAGCGGAGAGAGTCCGCAAGGGCTATCGGACGGGCACCCATAGAGAGCACATCCCTTATTATCCCTCCCACACCTGTAGCTGCACCGTTGAAGGGTTCTATGAAGGA
>WGFS01000177.1 GCA_015492115.1 Aquificaceae bacterium | reverse complement strand
CTTTATATACTATGTCTCTTGAAAAGGTAAGGAACTTCTCCATAATAGCCCACGTTGACCACGGAAAGTCCACCCTCGCAGACCGCCTTCTTGAATTCACGGGGGCTGTGAGCGAGAGGGAGAAAAAGGAACAGCTCCTTGACACCTTAGACATAGAGAGGGAGAGAGGGATAACGATAAAGATGCAGGCTGTCAGGATGTTCTACAGAGCAAAGGATGGGGAAACCTACAGGCTCCACTTGATAGACACACCCGGGCACGTGGACTTCTCCTACGAGGTATCCCGTGCTCTCGCGGCGTGTGAGGGGGCGCTCCTCCTCGTGGACGCAACCCAGGGCATAGAGGCTCAGACGGTTGCAAACTTCTGGAAGGCTGTGGAGCAGGATCTCGTGATAATACCCGTTATAAACAAGATAGACCTTCCCGCTGCGGAGCCCGAGAGGATAATCAAACAGATAGAGGAGGTTCTCGGACTTCCCAGAGAGGAGGTCATCCTCGCCTCCGCTAAGGAGGGGATAGGGATAGAGGAGATCCTTGAGGCAATAGTTGAGAGGATACCCCCGCCCAAAGGAGATCCAAAGGCTCCTCTCAAGGCTCTCATATTTGACTCCTACTACGACCCCTACCGCGGAGCGGTCGCCTTCGTGAGAGTCTTTGACGGAGAGGTGAAGCCGGGAGACAGGATAAGACTCTTCTCAACCGGCAAGGAGTACGAAGTTACAGAAGTGGGGGCCCAGACCCCCAAGATGACAAAGTTTGAGAAGCTGGAAGCGGGAGACGTGGGATACATCGCCGCATCTATAAAGGATGTAAGGGACATAAGGATAGGGGACACGATAACCCATGCAAGGAACCCCGTGAAGGAAGCCATACCGGGCTTCAGACCCGCAAAACCCATGGTCTTTGCAGGGATATACCCTACAGAGGACACCACCTTTGAGGAGCTCAGGGACGCCCTTGAGAAATACGCTATAAACGACTCCGCCATAATCTACGAGCCCGAAAGCTCCCCAGCCCTCGGAATGGGCTTCAGGGTCGGATTTCTGGGGCTTCTGCACATGGAGATAGTTCAGGAGCGCCTTGAGAGGGAGTACGGGGTAAAAATTATCACCACCGCACCGAACGTTATATACAGGGTGAGGAAGAAACACACGGGTGAGGTTTTGGAGGTAAGGAACCCCTCGGAGTTCCCCGACAACATGGGTCTCGTTGAGAGCGTTGAAGAGCCTTACGTCCTTGTTACGATAATCACCCCTAAGGAGTACGTTGGGAACATAATGCAGTTGTGTCAGGAGAAGAGGGGGGAGCAGAAGAAGTTCTCCTACCTTGATGAGAATACGGTCATGCTTGAGTACGAGATCCCCCTCTCGGAGGTCATACTGGACTTCCACGACAAGATAAAGACCCTCTCCAGGGGCTTCGCCTCCTACGACTACGAGTTCATAGGCTACAGACCTTCGGACCTCGTAAAGCTCCACATACTCATAAACAAAAAGCCCGTTGACGCCCTTTCCTTTATTGTCCACAGGGACAAGGCATACAGGAGGGCAAGGCTGATAGTGGAGAAGCTAAAGGAAACCATCCCCAGACAGCTCTTTGAGATACACATACAGGCGGCGATAGGGGGTAAGGTGATAGCCTCCGAGAGGATAAAACCCCTGAGGGCTAACGTTACAGCAAAGTGTTATGGAGGGGACGTGACGAGGAAGAAGAAGCTCCTTGAGAAGCAGAAGGAAGGCAAGAAGAGGATGAAGCAGTTCGGGAACGTCTCCCTACCGCAGGAGGCATTCCTGAGTGTTCTTAGTGTAGAATAAGGGCATTATGAAGGGGAAGGAAAAGTACATAAACATCTTGATAGTCGGGTATGGAGGGAAGAAGGCAAAGAGCCTTAAGGTAAACGTTGAGCTACTGAAAAAGTCTCTGGTCGCATCTGGAGCCTTCCTTGGAGGTTTACTCGCCTTTTCTGTATTCTCCTTCTACCAGAACATCCATCTTAAACAGGAGCTCTCCAAACTCAAGAAGGATAGGGAGAGGCTTGAAGTCCTCCTCGCCAAGGAGCAGGAGAGAAACTCCTACCTCCAGCAGTTCAAGGAGAAGGTTAAACAGCTTGAGGGTAAGCTTGTAACCATAGACAGGTTCCTGAGGAGAAAGGGAATAAGACGTGTACCGAGTGGTGTTGGAGGCGCTCAGAACAAGGTTGACATACTTGACATAGACTACGTAAGTTTCCTCCACGAGGAGGCTGACAAGTTCCAGAAGTATCTGAGCAGGGTTCCCTTGGGACCCCCGGTATGGGGCAGGATAACTTCAAAGTACGGATACAGGATAGACCCCTTCACGGGCAGGTATGAGTTCCATGAAGGCGTTGATATAAAAGCCCCATGGGGAACGAGGGTCAGGGCTACCGCTGACGGAAAGGTGATATACGCAGGATGGAAGGGCGGTTACGGCAAGGTTGTGATAGTAAGGCACGCCTACGGATTCAGGACTATGTACGCGCATCTCTCAAAGATAAGGGTAAAAGCCGGGCAGTGGGTCAGGTCTGGAGATATAGTTGGTTACGTTGGTTCAACGGGCAGGTCAACGGGTCCCCACGTTCACTACGAGGTGTGGAGGTACTCAAAGCGCGAAAATCCCCTAAAATACATGTACGTGAGGTGGTGATATGTTCGGTGGCAGGAAGGAAGTCTTCAAACAGGTTGAAAACGCTGATGTGAGTACCCTCATAGGTGAGGGGTGCTCCTTTGAAGGAAACCTCAACCTCTCAACAGCGACACGCATAGACGGGAGGGTGAAGGGCAACATAAGAAGCGAGGGTATGCTGATAATAGGAGAATCCGGAAGGGTTGAAGGGGACATACAGTGCACGGAGATCCTCATACACGGAACTGTTGAGGGGAACGTGGACGCCCAGAGGATAGAGCTCAGGAAGGGCGCTACGCTCAACGGCGATGTGAGGGCTGACGTCTTTGTTATAGAGGAAGGAGCGGTTTACAACGGACACTGCTCCATGGGGGGAACTACCATACCCGAGACATCGGAGATCAAGCTCCCCGATTGAGAAGCTCCTTAGCCTTGATGAGCTCCGTTATAACCCTGTTGGTCGGTGTCTGGACTCCGCACCTCTCCCCGAGCCTGCATACAGCTCCGTTCAGAGCGTCTATCTCGGTTCTTCCCCTCTTTATGTCAGCGAGCATGGAAGGGTAGTGGGCTGAGGTCGGGGGTATGAGCTTCTCATAAAATACTCTCAGGTACTCCTCCGGGTTCTTCCAGAAGGTCTCTATACCCGCACAGCGGGTCACTTCAAAGACCTCCTCAACTATCCTGTCCATGAGCTCCTTGGTGTGAGGGTTTTCCGCCAGGGTTCCGTAGTTAACCTCAAGGAGTGCCCCGAGGGGATTCAGGGCGCAGTTGTAGATTATCTTGTCCCAGAGGTACTTGTAAACCTCCCTCTCGTATCTTGTGGGTATTCCCGCAGAGGTAAAGGTGCGGGCGATCTCCTTCAGGTAGTCCTCTTTAATAACTCCCGCAGGGTCTCCTATCACGACGTCATCCGCAGAGACGGTTATCCTTATGCTTCCAGGCTTCAGAACCTCGGAACCGAATATCACCCTTGCGAGGATGACCTTTCCCTCACCGTAGAG
>WGFS01000176.1 GCA_015492115.1 Aquificaceae bacterium | reverse complement strand
TCGTTGAGTACGCCCGGTATCAGTCTCGCAACAGCGTCTATGAGCACAAGGGCTACCAGCTCACCCCCGCTCAGTATGAGATCCCCGAGGGAGACCTCCTCGTCCACTATGCTCTTTACCCTCTCGTCAACTCCCTCGTACCTGCCACATATTATCGCGATTTTCTCCTTCTCCATGAGCTCCCTGACGTAGCGCTGGTCTATCCTCCTGCCCCAGGGCTCCGTTATAAGAACGTAAGGCTTTCCGTATTTCTTCACTATATCTTCGTAGGCTCTGAATATGGGTTCTGGTTTCAATACCATCCCCGGAAAACCGCCGTAGGCGGTGTCGTCAACCTGACCCTTGGTCGCGTACCTCCTTATGTCAACCGCATTTATTTTCACCTTCCCCTTCTTAACAGCCTGGCGAACTATCCCGTATTCGCGGTAGCACTCTATTATCTGGGGGAATATGGTGAGGACGTGAAACTCCATATCATCCCGCGAGGAAGCTCTTGACGAGCTCCTCAGCCCTCCTCTGGCTGAACTTGTAGTAAGTTTCTATGGTCGTCTTTATGTTTGAGTGTCCCGCAAACTCTTTTACAACCTCCACGGGAAAACCGCTGTTTACGAGGTTGGTTATGTAGGTGTGCCGGAAGCTGTGGACGCTGAAGGGAATACCGAGCCTTTTTGATAGCCTGTCAGTGTAAACCTGTAGAACTCCCCTCTTCACAGAGAAGTTCTCTTCGTAGTTCTCTATCCATTTCAGCAGTCTGTCCGTGACTTCGTAGGTCTCCTTCCTGTCCGGTGCGAGGACAGGGGCGAGCCTGCCTTTGTTCCTCTTCGTCATGTGGGGCTCAAGCCTTATCCAGAGTATCCCGCTCTTGTCAAGGTAGAAGCTGTCCTTCTCAAGATTCTCAAACTCACCCAGCCTTATACCGCTGTACAGGAATAGGGAATATACCTTCTCATACCTCTTGCCCCTGACAGCCCCAAATATCCTCTCAACCTCCTCCTTTGTCAGAGCCTTGGGATAGGTGGGGTTCTTCTTCGTGTTGAGCTCTTCCCTAAGCTCATCAATAGCCTGCTCTATGTCCGTGAACCTCTCCCTGTCTATGTACTCCCTCCTCAGCAGGAACTTGAAGAAGTGCTTCAGGGCTGAGAGGTTTGCGAGCATGGAGGTGGGTCCAAGGTTTGTGCTGTCAACGTACTTAAATATCTGGGCTGAGGACACACTCAGCAAGCTCTCCTCGTCGCCTATCTGCACTGTCTCTAAGAAGTTCCTTATGTGTCTTACGTAAGCCTCCGTGGTTCTCTCACTCTTTGTTCTTACCAGGTTTCTCTTCCAGAGCTCAAGAACCTCCATGAAATTCATAATAATAGAAGAATGAAAGTCATTGCAATTGTGGGTTATCACAATTCTGGGAAGACTACTCTCGCGGAGAGTCTCGTCAGGGAGCTGAAGAGGAGGGGTCTGAGGGTTGGGTACGTAAAGCACGACCCAAAGGGTCACGGAGAGACGGATAAGGCTGGCTCTGACACCCACAGGCTCTTTGAGGTCGCGGACAGGGTCGCTCTTATTTCCCCCGGGAAGCTTACCCTCTGGGACAGGTGTGAGGACGACCCCCTCGGGGTCGTGAAGGAGTACTTTAAGGACTTTGATGTTGTCATACTTGAAGGCTTCAAGTCCCGGAGAGGAATACCCAAGATCGCTGTGGGAGAGGTTGAAGCGGAGAACGTCCTCCTCAAGGTTGAAGGCACTGACCAGTTAAATCATATTATAGAATTACTTGAGAAAATGGAGGACAATCTATGAGAGAGAGGTGTCTGGAACACAGGGAGCTCTGCCCCTTCTGCCACAGGATAGCCCTGAAGGTCTGCGAATACTCCGAGCCCTACCCTCGCGTTGAGGCGACCTGTGAGTGCTGTGGATACCGTTCCTACGACATACCCATGAAGCTCCACAGAGAGTCTTTCTTTCAGATACTTGACAAGCTTTCAAGGAAGGAGATAGGGGAGGTTTGCATAGATGACCGCTGTGGCTCAAGGGAGATAATAAAGCTACTTCAGGAGGGAAGGTACACGGAGTACAGGTGCCTTGAATGCGGTGCGGAGTGGAACAGTGACGAGGTGCTGAAGGCTATAAAGAGGGTTAAGTCAGTTCAGAAGTACATAACCAACGGTACGAGCCTCCTTGACGTTCTGAAGGCTGAAGAGGGGGAGTGTCCGCTCTGCGGTTGGGACATAGGTCATCTCCACGAGGGGTATGCGGTTGAGATAAGGTGCCCGATATGTGGTTACCACAACGAGTTCAAGGAAGAGTTCCCCGAGAAAGAACCATCTCCAGAGGTCTGTGCCCAGTTTGAAAAACCTGAGGAAACTGGATGAAAAACCCCTTCCAGGAACTCCACCGCTTCATGAACTGGAAGGAAAGGTTTTTGAGCGACTACTCTAAGATAGAGCGCTCAGACCTGGAGCTCATCAGGGAGGAGGTAAGGGAACTCCTCGGAGAGGAACCGGACGACAGGCTCCTCAAGGCTGTGAGGTCTATGTACGTTGGAGGAATGGAGAGGAGGGTGGAAGACCCAGAGATAAGGAGATGGACAAACTGGTCTGCGGTAAAGACCTACAGGACCTTCAACCGCTTCCCGAACCTTTCCGATATAGAGCTCTCCTTCGTCTTTTACTCAATAGGCAAGCTGTTCGTTCCCCTGCTCATGCACGAGAGGGGAGTTAAATCGGAAGCCTTCAAAAGGCTACCAGCCGAGGAGCAGGAGGAGGCGGTCTTTGACGAGCTTGATACTATATGGGAGACCCAGCTCACCCTTATACTTCAGTCCCTTCAGTTCCTTGACCTGAACTCTATAACGAAGTGAGCCCCTTCCTTTGAGGGTAGAGCCCTGATGTTCCAGCCGTGGTCTTCAACGACCCGCTTGACCACAGCCATTCCCAAACCCATACCCTTTGGGTTACTTGAGTAGTAGGGTATGAACACATTCTCAACCTCGTGTTCTGGTATCCCCTTCCCGTCATCCCGGTAATCGAGCGACCCGTCACTGATACTTATACTTATCCTCCTGGCTCCCCATTCCAAACTGTTGTTTATAAGGTTGTAGAACACCTCCTTGAGCAGGGCTGTATCCCCCATGACCTTTTTATCTCCCTCAACCTCTATGTCAACACCCGCTGACGCGTAGAGGTTTCTTACGTCTTTCAAAAGCTCCGCGAGGGAGACCTCCTCAAGTTTCAGTTCCCTTGAAGAGCTCAGGTGCTTGAACTGGTTTATAAGCTCGCTTATCCTGTCAATCTCTTTGAGTATCAGCTTAGTTAGTTCTATGAACTTCTCAGGGTTCGTATCCCCTTTCTCAGCGTATCTGCCCAACCTCTCAAGGTTGAGCCTTATGGG
>WGFS01000175.1 GCA_015492115.1 Aquificaceae bacterium | reverse complement strand
GAGATATATACCTCTGCGAGGGTTGAGAGCGTGGCAAAGGACGGAGGAGGTATAAAACTTACGGTCTCTAGGGGCGGAAGGAGCTTTGAGCTGGTTGGGACCCACCTCCTCGTGGCGACGGGAAGGAGAGCTAACACCGAGAACCTGGGGCTTGATGGGGTTGGAGTTCAGGTGGACGAGAGGGGCTTTGTGAAGGTTAACGAGTTTCTGCAGACCACGAATCCGGAGATATACGGTGCGGGAGACTGCATAGACAGGATGCTCCTCGTTACCGTCGCAGCACTTGAGGGAGGGATAGCGGCCGAGAACGCCCTCCTCGGGAATAAGAAGAGGATAGACTACCTCTCCGTCCCCCACGCCATATTCACGGAGCCGGAGCTCGGGAGCGTCGGGCTGACAGAGGAAGAGGCACGCAAGAGAGGTTACAGGGTGGACACAAGGGTCTTAGAGTTCTCAAAGGTCCCGAGAGCTATCATAGCCTTCAGAACCGAGGGGCTCGTTAAGATGGTGGTTGAGGAAGAGACCCACAGGGTTCTGGGAGTTCATGTCCTAGCTCCCCACGGGGCTGAGATAATCCACAGGGCTGTCCCTGTTCTGAAGCTGGGTCTCAAGCTTGAAGACATCGTTGACATGGTTGACGTATATCCTACCCTCTCCGAGTCGGTAAAGCTCTGCGCCCAGACCTTCTTCAAGGACGTATCCAAGCTCTCCTGCTGTGCTCAGTGAGGCAGTTTACAGAATGGGGGCTCTCTGAGGGTAGCTTTAGGTTATGTGGAAGAGGATTGAAGACTACGGCGTAGTCGGGAACGGGAAGACCTGTGCCCTCATAAATGCGGACAGCTCGGTTGACTGGCTCTGCCTTCCCTACTTTGACTCCCCCTCTTTTTTCTCTTCAATCCTTGACCCCTCCGCGGGGTCCTTCTCCATAGCCCCTCAGGATTACAGCTCCTCTTCGCTGAGCTACGTTGAGAAGACGAACATTCTGGAGAACCTCTTCCAGAGTCCAGAGGGGGAGCTCCTGATCACCAACTTCATGCCAAGGGGAAGGGATCTCCTGCTCAGGAGGGTAAAGTGCAGGAGGGGACGAGTAGATATAAAGCTAAGGTGCTACCCGAGGTTCAACTACGGTAAGGAAAACCCCTCAGTCCAGTTCAGAGACGGGAGCTTTGTGTTCTCTTCTGGAGGAGAGACCCTCTACCTCAGGCTCCTCCACGAACCCAGAAACGTGAAGATGAGCGCCAGCGGTGTGGAGCTCTCCCTCGGTCTCAGGAACGGTGAGTCCTTCTGGGTAGTTTTCTCGTACGGGGACATGCCCGAGCTGAACCACTACGGGTGTGAGGAGCTCCTCTCGGAGGAGATAGACTTCTGGAACGGTTGGGTTCACAGGTGCGAGCCGGGAGGGTGCGTCTTTGCGGGTCCCTGGCACGACCTTGCGGTGAGGTCGGGGCTGACCCTGAAGCTCCTCTCCACCGACGAGGGGGCTGTCGTCGCATCTCCAACCACCTCGCTCCCCGAGTCAATAGGAGGAGAGAGGAACTGGGACTACAGGTACGTGTGGATAAGGGACTCTGCCTTCACCTTTCAGGCTCTTATGTCCCTCGGGCACAGGAAGGAGGCTTACAGCTACTTTGACTGGCTGAGAAGGCTCTGCAGGAGCTGTGAGGAGCACATGCCCATAGAGGAGTTCAGGATAGCCTTCACCGTCAGAGGTGAGCTCGTTCCCGAGGAGAGGGGACTCAGCCACCTGATGGGATACATGGACTCCAGACCCGTGAGGATAGGGAACAAGGCGGGTGAGCAGTTCCAGCTTGATGTCTATGGGGAGCTTGTGGAGACCTTCTACCTCGCCTGGAAGATGGGTATAGAGCTCTCGGAGGCTGACCTTATGCTCCTGGAGAACGTGGCTAACTTCCTCACCTCCGCCTGGCGACTCCCCGACAGCGGTATATGGGAGTTCAGGGGAAAGACGAAGCACTACACCCACTCTAAGCTAATGAGCTGGCTCGCCCTGAAGAGGGTTTCCGAGGTACTCAAGGACAGTCCCCGCAGGGAGAGGTGGTTAAAGGCTATGGGGGAGGTGGAGAGCTTCATCCTTGAAAACTGCTTCAGCCAGAGGTTAAACAGCTTCGTCCAGCATCCAGGCTCCGGGGCGGTGGACATATCTCTCCTGCTTATCCCTGTGCTCGGCTTCTTCCCCGGAGAGGATCCGAGAGTTCTCGGGACGCTGGAGAGGGTCAAGAAGGAGCTCGGTGTGGGAAAAGGACTCTACATAAGATACAACGCAGACGACGGGCTGAGGGGAGAGGACAACCCCTTTCTACTCGGGAGCTTCTGGATGGTAGAGGCTCTCGTTCACACGGGTCAACTTGAGAAAGCGGAGGAGATCCTTGTGGAACTGCTCGGTCTCGTGAATCCGTTAGGACTCCTTCCAGAGGAGATATCGCGCGACGGAAGCATGTACTTAGGGAACTATCCCCTCGCCCTGAGCCACGTAGGGCTCATAAACTCAGCCCTCGCGATAGGACTGAAGAGAAACCTCGTCAGCTGATACCGAACCTGTCCACGACCCTCCACAGCTCCGGGGTAAGCTCAAGAAAGTCTTGAAGACTTCCGGCGGGTCTGAGCTCTGAAACGGGCTCCGTACCCTTTCCTCTCGTGGTTTTGAAGACCTTTCCACTTGATACTTCAAAGAGGAACTCCGTAAGGTTCACGTCCCGGGTCATCGTTGCAAACTTACCCACCTCCATAAAGACCTCTGAGATCTCAAAGAAGGTCAGTCTTGAACCTTCAAACTTCAGGGACAGGAGCTTGCACAGACCCTCCAGCGTGGGTTTTCCTCTGAACCTTACCCTCGTCAGCTTTCCTCTGGACGAACTCCTGCCCTCTATGACCCCGCCCTCCTCCCTGTAAACCTCTATCCGGGAGCTCTCGTAATCTACCCTGACGGAGAGCCCCACCCTGTGGAGGAACTCCACCTTAGAGTCCGCATATATCACAACCGTGTTCTTGAATACCTTAGAAAAGCCCTCCATCACATCTCAACGAGCTCAACCCTCCTGTTCCTCGCCCTCCCCTCGGGAGTTCTGTTCGTGTCCACGGGTGCAACGGATCCAACCCCTACAGCCTTCAGCCTATTCGGACTTATTCCATACTTCTTAACCAGCTTCCTGACCACAGCCTCAGCCCTCCTTAGGGAAAGTTTGAGGTTGTACTCATATCCTCCTGTATTGTCGGTGTGTCCGACTACGTAGAGCTTTACCTTAGGGTTCCTCTTCAGATACTTAGCTATCTCTCTCAGAGCCTTCTCAGACTCGGGCTTGACGACCGCACTGTTGTGGTCAAAGTGTATCCCGTATATTGACACCGATCCCCTCTCCTCTATCCTCTTCTTTATCTCTTCAGCCTTCACCACCTTGAGACCGAGCTTCAGGGGTTTACTCTCCACGACCCTCAGCCTTATCTGGGTTAGACCTGAAAGGGTATAGGTGTATAGGGCTACGTGAACCTCCCTCCCTCTGTAGCTCCCCTTCATCAGGAGGAAGCTCAGTTTCCTTGGAGGTAGGGCGTCCCACTTTGACTCACCGAGCTTTTCCATGAGCTCCATAAAGAGGGCTGCGTTTGAACGTGTGCAGGGTGCGCAGTTGTACAGGACTCTAAAGCCCTTTGCTTCAAGCCCTTTCCTGTAAGCTCTTTGAACCGCAATGGGGCTCAAGGTCTTGGGAGCAACGTAGTATATCCTCGTGACCTTTCCCTCAAGCTCCTTAAAGCCCTTTATCCTTCCCCAGCTGTAGTCTATCTTCGTTGGAACTCGGAGAACGTCGTAGTCCTTAACCGTGTATCCCGCTATCCGGGCACCTTCAACCCTCCCGACCGCCGGGTGGTCCTGCGAGCCTTTGAGATCCTTCTCCGGGAGCCTGTACAGGTCAGAGAAGGCAACGGAGACCAGAAAAAAGAGAAGAAGTGCCATCATATCAATACCCTCCCTCTACCAATTTACTTTTTCCTTTAAAATTTTCCTATGAAATTTCTCTTCTCCGACAGCTTCTCTAAAAAAGCTCTGAACTTCTACAACAGGTTCGTGAACCTTCTGGTCATACTTACTGTTCCCATAATCATCCTGACCCTGATGACCGCCATACTCATAATCCTTTACGACCTCAGACTCTTCACAGCCCACATAGTTGGGGGAGAGTTCAGGCTTGAGCACGAGGAAGCCTTCAAGCTCCTCATAAAGAACATCCTCAACTTCTTTGTCCTGATAGAGCTCTTCAGGGTCTTCCTTGACGTTATAGAGTACAAGCGCATACGAAAGCGCCAGATGCTTGAGGCGGGCATAGTCTTTGTTGTAAGAGAGATAGTGATAGCGCTGTTTAACCACAGGTTTACCTACACCGACCTGCTGGGATACTCGGCCCTGCTCATAGCCCTCGGTGTGACCTACGTCCTTATGGAGAAGAGCTGGTTTGAGTTCGTCAGGCTTACGAGGAGAAAACCTGTGGACAGCGAGCTCGGGAGGGAGATGAGAAAGGTTTACAGAAAGCTAAAGATCAGAAGGGCTGAGGAATAGCATTGAAAAGACCGCCTCCGGCGGTAGTTTAAAAACCCATGAAGGAAAGGTGGAAGATAATAGCCAGCCTAATTGAAGACGAATACGACGTGGAGGTTCAGCCCTCCTACGAAGGATGGGGTGCGGGATACGACCCTAAGTTCCTGCCCGTCCTTGAGATGTGGGCGAGGGGAGAGGTTGAGGATATACCACCCGGAGCAAAGACCCCGCGCGGTGTGGTCTTCAATATCGTTGAGTTCCTCAGAAGGACGGACGACTACGCCATAAACTCTATAAGACACGAGATAAGCTACCTCTTCACAACCCACTTTCCCAGCTGGAGGCTCGGTCAGAGGGAGGTCTTCAGGGCGGGATACGTTCCAACCTCCTTTCTGACCCTGTATGCTGTCCTTGAGAACATAAAGTCCAAGGAGAGGATCCTTGAGGAGGTTCCCTCCGCGGTATTCGGTCTCAAGGGTATAACGAGGGAGCTCGTAGAAGGCATAAATCCCATATACCCTCATCATCAGCTTGCGCTCTCGCTCGTTTACAGGTGGCTCGGGGAGGAAGCTCCCTTTTCTCAGGATATAAAGCACTACACCGACAGCATGGAAAAGAGCTTTTACGAGTACATAAGGGAGAGGGACTACCAGACAACCTACGACATAGTTATGGAGGACCTGTGGTCAAAGTTCAGGGTTCTCGTGGACGAGGCACGGGATCTCAACTACATAGACCTCCTCATAGACGAGGCGAGGGGTAAGAAGAGGGAAGACGGACACAGGGGCAGGATAATGACGGACATACTCCGCAAGCTACCCGAGAAGCAGCAGTCTCTCATCCTTGAATATAGAGAAAAGAGCTCAGTAGATATGCCCGAGGTGGAGAGGAAAGAACTACTGAAGGTATTGAACTCCATGCAGGATTGGATGAAGGACTACGTCAAGCAGATGAGCTACCTTGACCTCCTTGAGAAGGACATAGCCTTCCTTCAGAACTTTCTCCCAAAGACCCTTGAGGTGGATATAGAGCACAGGGGGTTTCTCAGCTTCATCTTCAAGGGATGGGATGAGGAAAGCTCAGCGTCCAGCAGTATGAAGCTTCAGGAGACACAGGATGAGGAGCTCTCCGAGATGGACAGGAAGTACCGCAAGGAGCATGGGCTCACGGAGGAGGAGTTCAGGAGGTATCAGCTCCTCATTAAGAGCGTTCTGCCCTACGTTGAGCACTTCAAGAGGAAGTTTGACAACCTCATGCCCGAGGAAGAGGAGCACTGGGGTGGGAGCTACATGTCCGGGAAGCGCCTTAACTTCAAGAAGCTCCCCACAGAGGTTCCTATAAGGAGGGGAAGGATATACACCCGCAGGGAGATACCCGAGAGGAAGGAGCTCGCCTTTGAGCTTCTGATAGACATATCCACCTCCATGAAGAAGGAAGAGAAGTTCGTAAACGCCATAAGGTCTCTCCTTCTGGTCTCTGAGGTTCTCAACAGACTGGGGATGCCCTTCTCCATAAAGGTCTTCAACGAGAACGTTTACGAGCTCAAAGACTTTGAGGAGGACTACAGGGTGGCGAAGGCAAGGATAATGGAGCTCGTATCAAGCGTTGGGGGTGGAACGGATCTGGGGAAGGCTATAAGCATAGGTCTTGAGAGCCTGGAGCTTTACATAAAGAGCACCCACAGGAAGGGGATACTCATACTCTTCACCGACGGGGAACCTACAAGGGGGCTGAGAGGGGAAGATTTAAAATCCTTCATACTTCAGATGAAGCAGAAGTTCCCGATAGTCGGGGTAGGGGTAGGAGAGGCGACAAAGCTCGTTAAAGAGTACTTTGACAGGACGGGTATAAGCGTTGAGGACATATCCAAGCTCCCCTCAGCCTTCTCCTTTGTAATTGAGAACCAGCTAAGGAGACTCCTTTCTGTAAACTGATAGTATGGAGTTTCTCTTAGAGAGGGGAGGGGTTCTCTTTGAGTTCAGTCTCATACTCCTGATCGGTTATCTCTTCGGGAACCTGGCTAACTTCTTCAAGCTCCCGAGGGTGAGCGGATACATCCTCGCGGGGATAGCGATGAGTCCTTCCCTCCTGGGCATCATAGACAGGAATTTCCTTGAGAGCGCTGACATCGTCACCCACGCGAGCCTCTCCATAATCACCTTCCTGATCGGGGCGAGCCTGAGCTGGAAGAAAGTGAGACAGTTTGGAAAGAGCATAGCCCTGATAACCCTCGGTGAGGCTGAGCTCGCCTACCTGTTCGTAACCATAACCATGGCTCTCTACCTTTACTTCACCCAGGGGGAAAGTATTAGCCTCGTGGTAGCCCTCGCCCTCCTCTTCGGTTCCCTTGCCTCCCCAACCGACCCCACAGCTACCCTCGCGGTTATCCACGAGTACAGGTCAAAGGGACCCCTGACGACCACCGTTCTGGGTGTTGCCGCTCTGGATGATGCGACGGGAATAGTAAACTTCGTCCTCGGCTTCTCCATAGCCATAGCTCTCACCTCTGGGGCTTCCCTCAGTCTCGGCTCCGTCGTTCAGGAGATATCCTTTCAAATTCTTGGGGCGGTTCTCCTCGGTCTTCTGATGGGTCTCGTGATGTTTTTCCTGGGGAGGTTTGCGAAGGAGAGGAAGGAGGCGGTCACCCTCACGGTGGGGATGCTCCTCTTAACCTTCTCCATCGCAAGAGTTCTTGGGGTTGACGAGCTCCTCTCCACGATGAGCGTCGGGATAGCCATAGCGAACCTCGGGAACGCCTGGGAGGAGTTTGAGAAACCTTTAGAAAACTATATAGAAGACCTCATATTCACCGCCTTCTTCGTGGTGGGCTCAGCCTTCTTAGATTTAAAGGTTCTCCTCTCCTTCTTCCCCGTCGTCCTGATCTACATAGCGAGCAGGTTTGCTGGGAAGTTCGTAGGGGTCTACCTCGGGGGGCACATCTCCGGAGCGCCCGAGAAGGTGAAGAAATACCTTGCCTTTGCCCTCTTTCCCCAGGGAGGGATAGTTATAGGTCTTGCCCTCCTCGCCTACCAGAACACCAACTTCAAGGAGGTAGGCTCTATCCTCGTGAACGTGGTTATAGGGGCTACCGTTATCCACGAGCTCCTCGGTCCCATATCATCAAAACTTGCACTTACAAAAGCCGGGGAGGTATCAAGAGGATGAACGTTGAGGGCGCTCTTATCTCTCTCCTCCTCGGAT
>WGFS01000174.1 GCA_015492115.1 Aquificaceae bacterium | reverse complement strand
TCCTGGGGTTTACGGGGAACAGTCAGGAGATAAGGGAGGTATCCAAAAACTACAAGGTCTTTTACAGGAGGGTAAGGACTGGCTCCGGTGGGGGCTATCTGGTTGACCACACAGCGAACCTCTACCTGATATCCCCGGGTCAGGACTTCATGCTGGTTTACCCGGTTGTGAGACAGAGACCGGAACTGATCTCTGCGGACATAGGAAGATTCTTCCAAGGAGGTGATAGATATGAGTAAGGTGCTCGCCCTTTTCCTCGCTCCACTCTCCATTTCTGTGGCTCAGGAGCTCGTGCTTGAGAAGGTTGAGGTGAAGGCTAAAAAGGATGTTCTCACCCCTCAGGAGGTCAGGGAGAGCTTCGCCAAAGACCCTGCGGAGGCACTCTCCCAGCTGGAGGGCGTGTGGAAGCTCAGAAAGGGAGGTATAGCCAACGACGTCGTTATAAGAGGCTTTCAGAGGGGGAACATAAACATCCTCTTTGACGGTGCAAGGATATACAGTGCCTGTCCCAACAGGATGGATCCTCCCATCTTCCACATAGACTTTTCCGAAGTGGAGAGTATAGAGGTGATCAGGGGTCCCTTTGACGTGAGGAACTACGGAACTCTCGGGGGTGTGGTAAACATAAAGACCCTTAAGCCCAAGAAGGGTTTTAGAGGGAAGCTCAACCTTGCTCTCGGCTCCTTCTCCTACCTGAACCCCTCCCTTAGCCTCTCTTACAGAACGGGCTCTTACTACGGACTTCTTGGCTACTCCTACAGATACTCAAAGCCTTACAAGACGGGTGAGGGGAAGAGATTTACAGAGTACCCTACAGGTGTGAATGCCTACAGGGATAGTGAGAAGAACTCTCCAGCCTTCAGAATAAACACGGCCTGGACGAAGCTCGGCTTCACGCCTGCAAAGGATACGGAGATTGAACTCTCCTACACAGCCCAGAGGTCTAAGGACGTTCTCTACCCCTACCTAATGATGGACTCCCCCGAGGACAACGCGGACAGGGTGAACCTGAGATTCAGGAAGGGTTCACTGAAGGTAACGACCTACTTCTCCTACATCTATCACAGGATGAACAACTCAAAGAGGGTGAACCCCATGTTCATGGAAACCATTGCAAAAACGAGGACGCTCGGTGCAAAGGCTGAGTACGAACTGAAGAACATGACCGTAGGTCTGGAAGCCTTCAACTGGAACTGGAAGGCAAAGACCCGAATGGGGAGCATGCCAGCCCAGAACACAATTCCCGACGTTGACCTTACAGACCTGGGAGTTTTCGGTGAGCTGAGGAAGGGCTTGAGCAAGGAGCTGAGACTTGTAGCGGGTCTGAGGATGGACACAACCCAGACGAAAGCCGATAAGGGTAAGGCTAACACAGACCTATACTATGCCTATCACAACACGAGGGACACCTCACAGAGGGACACGTACCCCTCCGGCAACCTCCAGCTCTTCTACAGAGTTTCCAGGAGCACGGAGCTATTCGCAGGTCTCGGTTACTCGGTCAGGGTTCCCGACGCCCAGGAGAGGTACTTCGCCCTGGACAGGATGATGAGCCAGCCCGACTGGGTTGGCAACCCTGGGCTGAAGCCCTCCAGGAACACGGAGCTTGACCTCGGGCTCAAACTCAAAACTCCCAGAGTTAACCTGGACGCAAACCTCTTCTTCAGCTATGTCAAGGACTTCATAACCGTTTACGAGCAGAGAGAGGTGAACAACATAGTCTCAGGGGACAGGGCACGCTCCTACGCCAACGTTGACGCCCGGCTCTACGGTGGAGAGGCAAGGGCTACGGTCGCCCTCACCGATACCCTCTTTCTTGAAGGGGGAGCTTCCTACGTGAGGGGTAAGAAGGACACGGATCCCTCCAGGAACATCAACGACGGGGACATAGCGGAGATACCGCCCCTCAAGGGCAGGATAGCCCTCAGATACGACACGGGTATCTACTTTGCCCAGATAGAGAGCCTGATGCAGGCAACTCAGGACAAGGTTGACAGCGACCTCGGAGAGAGCAAGACCTCAGGGTGGGCGATTGTGAACCTGAAGGCTGGAGGGAATTACAGGAACTTCAGACTCGTCGCCGGGGTTGAGAACCTCTTTGACAAGTTCTACTACGAGCACCTCTCCTACCTGAGAGATCCCTTTGCCACCGGGACAAAGGTTCCAGAGCCCGGAAGGAGCTTTTACGTGGACGTCAGCTACGTATTCTGAGCTTTTAAACCACCTCCCCTTGCGGGGAGGTCTTTATATTAAAAACACATGAAGAAACTCATCCTGCCGATGGTTGCTCTACTCCTGCTCCTATCCTGCGCACAGAAGAGGCTCGTGCCTGTTGGAAACGGCGTTAGGGTTGATCCTAAGACGAGCTCAGCCTTTTACGAGGACGAGTTTGTCCGAATGACCGTCAGGGTGAACGCCTGGGACGGCTACCCGGCGAGTCTCCCAGAAAGGCTTCTTCCCGTTTATCTTGAGGTTGAGAACAAGGGTGACCGGACGGTTGAGCTGAAGAGGGAGTGGATAGCTGTAATAGACGACCTGGGGAACCAGTACAACGCCCTTGACCCAAAGAACGCGGTTGAGGCCGTAAGGGGAGGCTCAAGGGTTGGTGTTGCGGTTGGTCTCGGCTTTGGAACTCCTTACTACGGACTCGGGTTTCTCGCTGGTCCACCCTACGATACGGATATGGAGGAGGTGATAAACAGAGCCTTCATCCCCGGTAAGCTCCTCCCCGGAGCCAGACTCAAGGGTTTCCTTTACTTTCAGAAGCTCCATGACAAAGCTAATAGAGTTAAGCTCCGCATAGGCTATAAAATAGCTGGGAAGCTAAGAACCGTTGAGTTCAGGTTCAGGGTGGAAGATGGGAAAGGTAGCGATAGTGACAGGAGTGAAAAGGATAGGGAGGGAGATATCTGAGCACCTCCTGAGGAAAGGCTACGACCTCGCGCTCGTTTACAGGTCTTCTGATGAAGAGGTAAAGCGCCTTGAAGGGATAGCAGGTTCCCTCGGGAGAGGGGTTCTTCTTTTAAAGGGAGACCTCTCAGAGGAGGGCTTCTGCATAGATGTGGTTGAAGAGACCTACTCTAAGTTTGGTAGGATAGACGCCCTCATCCACCTCGCATCACCCTACTTAAGAACGCCTGTTGAAGAGGTTTCCGCAAAGGATATAGATAGG
>WGFS01000173.1 GCA_015492115.1 Aquificaceae bacterium | reverse complement strand
TGCTCGTCCCTCGTTCTTGCCTGAACTACGGAACCCGCCCCTATGGCTCTGTTCAGGAGCGTGTCTATCGCTCCTCTGATAAACGGGTCATTGTTGTAGAGGTAGTTTGCCCTGTATCTGACAAGAGGAAGGTCGCCTATGTCTGCGTTGGGCTTGTCCTCCCCTCCCACAAACTTACCAAATATCCTATCCCTTGAGGCAGCTTTGAGCCTCCTGACCTCCTGAAGGAAGGCCTTCCTCTGACGGACTACCTCCCTCTTCCATCTCCACTCAGGAGCAACCCACCACAAAGCCTTATCTATCCAGCTAAGAAGACCCATATCTCACGTAAACCCTTGTGTTGTAGGTGTTAGAAGCGTTCACAAGAGCTTTGTCTATCTCTCTGAGTTCAGCGTAAAGGTCCTTCAGGTTTGGCTTCCTGACCTTAGTTCCGTCCGGCATCTCATACTCCTGGGCGCCAGACTCTATCGCCTGAATAGCGTTCAGGATAGACTGCTTCCTGAGCTCAAGCTCCTCCTTGGTCATCAGTTATAGGTTGTAGTGGGTAGCCGAAAAAATCTCTCTCATTTTGGGAATTTTTCTCAGATTTGGGAATTTTTCCAAAAATTGGAAAGATTAGTCCTTTGGCATGGAAATTGCACACCTCACTTAAGCCATCCTTTCTTCTTCTTGAGCCACCCCGCCCCGGCTCTCAGCTCTCCCAAGAGGTTTTGTGTTTTCTTCCTCTCTCTCCTCTCCTGCTTCTGCGCCCTCTGAACTAAAGGCACGAGGTATCTCACCCCGAGGTGGTCCGCACAAGCAAGGGCGTAAACCGTGCAATCAAGATAGTGGTTAGCCCTGTGAACTCTTACCCACTCCTCAACGTAGCGGTTCCCTTTCTTCACCTTCCTCTTTTCTTCCGCTATCATCTGCATAGCGAAATCGTTTGCGGTCTCTGCATGGAAGTACAGCCCTCCAAACTCAAGTCTTCTCGCTATCTCGTCCTTGTAGTAGTTTGTGTCTATCAGGACAAGTCTCAAGGGCGAAGCCCATCTCCTACCCCTCGCTCCCGGTCTCTTCTCTATCTCCGTCTCTCTGAAAGGAGCTCCCGTTCTCGTGGAAGCTCCCTTAATGGGGAAGACAACGGGCACTCTCTGTCTGCACCAGTCATAAACCTCTGCTGTCCTCGCTCCTGCGTCTATGAAGACCCTGAACACCCTGAAACCGGTATCGTGGCCGTTTACCTTGTATTTGGAAGCAAACAGAACATCCTCCAGCTCCGTCCAGCTCCCCACAAACCCGTATCTCACAAGATAAGCGTCTGTCTTTTCAAAGGCGTATATCGTGTAGTAAAAGCCGTTCTCTTGGACGTCCACACCCGCCACGAAAGCACAGGTGTTCTGTGGTCCCACACCCGGGGGAAGATCCGTCCTCCACCTGAGGATGTCCTCCTCCTTTCTCTTGGACACCACCTCCTTGAAAGGCTCCGCCAAGCGGGAGTTGATGAAGTCCATGAGTTTGGCAGGGTCGTCTTTTGATTCGAGAAACTCGCTCGCTATCTTACCCCAAGGAACGAAAGGGGAATACAACCCGCTCAGGTGAAAGCCCACCTTCCTCCGGCTCTTCCCTCCCTCCACGGGCTCCCATCTCCCCCTCCTCAGCATGTCCTGTTTATGGAGCTCGGTAATAGCTCCTCCGCAGTGGGGGCACGCATACCAAGTACTCTTCAAAACCTCTTCCGGATCTTTGCCCTCCCACTTCAGATTTTCAAACTCAAGGAACTGGTAAGCTCCGCAATGAGGACAGGGGACAGCATACCTGTATATCGTTGTGCACGAGTTGAGTCTCTTCCAAATGTTCCCATCCTCAGTTGTAGGAGTGGAAGCGAGAACTATTTTGTGAAAACCGTAGTATGAGGATATCCTCTTTTCCGCCAGAGATATGGGATCCGCCTCCTTCCCAGAGAAAGGCGGATACTTGTCTATTTCATCCATAAAGAGATAGCGGATAGGCTTAGAGGCAAGCTGGGAGGGAGAGTTAGCCCATCCGAGGTAAAGTGTCATGGTCTCAAACTTCATCTCATACATCTGGAAATCAGCAGCCACAGGCGTTTTCCTCTCCCTGAGCTTTGGGCTTGCGTCTACCATAGGCTGGAGCCTGTTCCTTGAGACATACGCTGCCACGTCTTCGGTGGGGAAAACAAGGAACGCAGGTCCCGGATTCACATCTATGGCGTAGCCTATCATGTTAAACAGGGCTTCCGTCTTCCCGAGCTGGGCGCCAAAGCAGAGGACTATCTCCTGAACCTCAAAGTCTGAAAAGCAGTCCATAACATACCTGAGGTAAGGCGTTCTCTCGTTGCTCCACTTCCCTGGCTCCTTGGAAGCCCTCTTGTCCAGAACCCTGTACTTCTCAGCCCACTCGGAGACGGATACGTCCTCAGGCGGACTGAGCGCTCTTCTTTCTCTTTCGCTTAGGTTTAGCTTTCTTCCCATTACTCAGCTCACCCTTATCAAGTTTCTTAAGGAACTCAAAGTAGTACTTCTCGAACTCTTCGTGCGATATGTTCCCAACCTTGGGGGTGTATTCTCCTTCCTTAGTGTAGGCTTCCAAAAGAGCGAGAACCTCGGAACGTATAACCTCTCTAACCCTGCTGATAGATAGCTTCCTGTTGGCGAGCCTTGAAGCGAGGCGGTATTCAAGGGCTATCAATCCCTGCCTCAGCTCGCTCGCCCTCTGTGCCCACTCTATCTCAACCTGCTCCTTCTTCACATACTCGCCTTTGAGTATGGCAAGGTTAAGTTTCTCCTTCTCAAGCTTGACCTTCTCCAGCTCCGCCCTGACCTTCTCAAGGTCCTCGCCCGACTCCCTGAAGTGGGGAGCTATCTCGGTCTCGTAATATTCAAAGATGTCTGGGAGATAGTACTTAACCCGGTTCCCATCCTTAATCTTCCTTGCTTTGCTCCTGACAGCCCAGTCCCTGATGGTGGACTCGGCTCTCTTGAAGAGGAGAGCAATTTCAGATGGATAGAGGTAAAGTGTTTCCAAAATCTCCTGATTTCTTTCCCCAGTCTTCGCCATGACTTATCCGCCGTTGTCGTCGGCTTTCGGCGAGTTCAAAACCTGTCGCCGGGCGCAGGGCGCCGACCCGTACGCTCTGACTCTGGAAAGGACCCGTTCAAAAAGTCCCATTTGCCGCCTCCATACGACCTTCCTTCAGCACCAGAATTCGCCCATGTCCATCTCTCTTCTCCTCCACATACCCGAGCTTTCTCAATCCTGCCAAAGCTCTATAAAGGGTGGAAGTAGATATACCAAGAGCATCACTCAGCTCGGT
>WGFS01000172.1 GCA_015492115.1 Aquificaceae bacterium | reverse complement strand
TGTAAAGGAGCTTGTCCTCTCCAAACCTCCTGCTCTGCCCCCCTGCAAGTATGAAGCACTCCATCACTCTTTAATATATAGGACAGCTCCGTTCTCAAGGGTGATTACCTTTGTGGTTGAGACGACGGTCTCGCCCATGGACTTTATGACCACCCTTCCGGACTCGGACTTCCCCACAGGTTTTCTCACGCTAACGACCCTCTTAGTTTCCTTAACCACAGGTGGCTTAGACTCTGACACCTTCTTCACAGGTTTCTCAGGAACGGGTCTCTTCGGGGTTTCCAGCTTTGCGACCTTAACCTTCTTCTTTTTAACACCTTTCCTAAGCTTTGGGGCTCTCCTCACCACCTTGAGCGTCTTTACTTTTGGTTTTTCAGGAGCTTTTTTCAGTTTCACAGCTCTCTTCTTTACCCTGGGGGTCTCAGCCTTCGCAAATCTGGTCGTTATTGTTCTGTAAGCCCCCTTTGGTACGTAAACGTACGTGCCTCCGGGTATCCGGTCTCCCTTTATGTGGGGATTGAGATCTCTGAACGTGCTCTCCCCTATACCTGTCCTCCTAACAAAGTCGTTCACCCTCTCTCCTCTCTGGACGAGCTTTCTCTCTATGCTCAGGCTGTCAAGCCTGACGCTCAAGCCATACTTCTCAGGGGATCTGGCTATCAGCAGTGCTGCGAAGAACATGGGAACATACTTCCTCGTTTGCTCGGGAAGAGCCCACTTTGACTTCCAGAAGTCAATACCTTTTGTCCTCCTGCTCACACACCCTTCACCACAGTTGTACGCAGCGAGGACGAGCTCCCAGTTCCCGAACATCCTGTAGAGGTCTTTCAGGTACCCAGCAGCGGCGCGAGTGGACTTCACGAGGTCAAAACGCTCGTCCAGATAAGATCCAACCTTCAGCCCGTACCTTCTTGCTGTGAAGGGCATCAACTGCCATATTCCACCCGCTCCAGACCTGGAAACGGCGAAGGGATTGAAACCGCTCTCTACGAGGGGAAGAAGGGCGAGCTCCTCGGGAAGACCGTACTCTTTCAGCACGGGCTTTATGTAGGGGATGTACAGGTTAGCTCTCTTGAGGGCTATCTCCAGGCTCTTTCTGTTTTTGAGGAGGTTCCTCAGGTGGTTCACTATCTCCTTCCTGTTCGGAATCTCTATTCCGAGCCTGGTCGCCTCCTTCTTTATGAAACTTCTCTCCTCCTCGCTGAAGAGGAACTTCCCCCTTTTTACGATAACCACATCCTTCTTGCCCCTGTATATAGCCACCTCCTTGACCGTGGGCGTGCATCCGATCAGAAACAGCCCTCCCAGGAAAAGCAGAAATCTCTTCATCCCCAATAATTATAAGGTTCGGAATTAGCCCAAGAGTTTATAATTTAAGTTGCCATGAACAACAGAAAGATAGTTCAGGAAGCCCTGGAGTTGATGCCCGGAGGAGTGAACAGCCCTGTGAGAGCCTTCAAGGCTGTAGGTGGAGAGCCCGTAGTCTTAGTGAAGGGAAGAGGGTGCAGGGTATGGGATGCGGACGGAAAGGAGTACATAGACTTCCTGGCATCGTGGGGACCCCTCATACTGGGACATGCCCACCCGAAGGTTGTCAAAGCGGTTAAGGACGAGGTTGAGAAGGGTCTATCCTTCGGTCTGACCAATCCCCACGAGGTAAAGCTCGCCCAGCTTGTGGTTGAGATGGTTCCCTCGGTGGAGAAGGTCAGGTTCGTTAACTCAGGAACGGAAGCGACTATGTCCGCGGTAAGGCTGGCGAGGGGCGTAACGGGGAAGAAACTGGTTGTCAAGTTTGATGGGTGTTACCACGGGCACTACGACAGCCTCCTTGTAAGCGCAGGCTCCGGTGTGGCGACCTTTGCAATACCCGGAACTCCCGGGATACCGGAGGAGATAGCAAACCTGACCCTCGTTATTCCCTTCAACGACGAATCTGCGGTAAGGGAGGTTTTTGAAAAACACGGTGAGGAGATAGCCTGCGTGATAGTTGAACCGGTCGCTGGAAACATGGGAGTTGTCCCGCCCAAGGAGGGCTTCCTTGAGCTTCTCAGAGAGATCACCCGCGACAGCGGGTCCCTCCTGATATTTGATGAGGTCATAACAGGCTTCAGGCTCTCAAAGGGTGGTGCCCAGGAACTCTTCGGTGTAGAGCCAGACATAACCTGCATGGGAAAGGTTCTCGGCGGTGGCATGCCTGTGGGTGCTTACGGAGGGAAGAAGGAGATCATGTCACAGGTGGCACCGGAGGGACCGGTTTATCAGGCTGGAACCCTCTCGGGGAACCCGGTCGCCATGGTCGCTGGCGTTGAAACACTCAAGGAGCTGAGGGACAGTGAGCCCTACGGTGAGCTTGATAGGAAGGCGGACAAGCTGTCCAAAGGAGTGTCCAAGATACTGAAAGATAAGGGCATACCTCACAGGATAAACAGGGTGGGTTCAATGTTCACGGTGTTCTTTACCGAAAGGGAAGTCTATGACTTTGAGAGTGCCAAGAGTTCTGACACCGAGCTCTTCGGCAGGTTCTTCCAGAAACTGCTTGAGAAAGGTGTGCTCATACCTCCAGCCCAGTTTGAAGCCTGGTTTGTGAGCACAGCCCACGAGGAGGAGCACATAGAGGACGCCCTGAACAGAGTGGAGGATGCGGTTAAGGAGCTCTGATGAGAAAGACCTTTATATACGGTACCCTCATTCTCGTGCTTATACTGCTTGTGAGTTTCTCTTACATAATCTTCAAGACCGTTACAAAGGAGACCTTCGGTGTTCTCTTCAACCTGAAGAAGAGGTACCTTTTCCTCTCACTCCTCTTTCTATTCCTCTACCACACCTTTGATAACCTCAGACTCTACATACTCTCAAGGGCTGTGAATCTCAGGTACTCACTACTCTACGGATACATCATGTCCTTCGTGAACACCTTCGGTGCAACCGCTACACCCGCTCACATGGGAGGAGAGCTCGCCGCAGTTTACATGTTGCTCAGGAAAGGGGCAAACATCCACAAGGTGATGAGCATAGTTACGATGAAGACCATCTCGGGGCTCTCTTTCTTCATACTTTGCTTCCCCCTCTTCGTGTGGCATCTCTATAAGAACCCGGCACAGGTCATACCCGTAATTGAGATATTCGTAGCGGTGGTTCTCGTCTTTGGTCTCGTGTACTTTGGAGGGAGTATCCTGTTAAAAAGAAACAGGGACAAGCCCTCTGTGGGAAAGCTCAAGGATAGTTTAAGAAAGTACGTCTACTACCTGAAGATATTTGGATACAAGAAGAAGAGCTACTTCCTCGGATCGGTCGCATCAAGCATAGCCCTTTACATATCCTTCCTCCTGATAGCCCCAGCCCTCGCAAAGTCCTTCGGTAAGGAGGAGGGCTTCTTTGAACTCTTCCTGTCGCAGATAAGTCTCCTCTACGCCATATTCATGAGCCCCACGCCGGGAGGTAGCGGTGTGGGTGAACTCGGTGGGCTTGCGGTCTTTGGAGCTTTTCTTGAGCCCTTTGAACTCGGTGTGTTTGTTATACTCTGGAGACTGGTGAGCCAGTATCTGAGCGCCCTTATAGGAGGTGTCCTCTTCGCCCTATGTCTTATAAAGGACTTGAGAAGATAGCTCTTCCTTTAATTTTCGGTGCCCTCTTCTACCTTGCCTTCTCAAAGTTAAATCTGTGGTTCCTGATATTTCCCGCCCTGTACATACTCGCAGGTCAGAGGAGTTTTGTCTTCTGGTTTCTCTCAGGTATATTCGCCCTCTTTCCCTCCCTATTCTGGATAAGAATAGCCATGATAGACTACGGAGGCGTTTTAACTCCGGTCGCCTACGCCCTGATAGCTCTTCTGGTCATCTTCCTGGTGTCCATACAGTTTTTAGCTGTCTATCTTCTCTGGAGAGTATTCAGGTACAACCCTATAGTGCTCCCCCTCCTGTGGGTGCTTGCGGAGGCTTTAAGGTCAAGCGTCCCCTACGGTGGATTTCCATGGCTTCTTGTGGGGGAGCTCACCGTTGATATTCCCATCCTGAGGGAGTACCTGAGCGCGGGGGGTGTTTACCTCGGCTCCCTCCTCGTATGGTACCTTTCTGTCCTCCCTCACGGTTTCAGAAGCAGGAGGTTCCTGATAGCCTTCTTAGCCCTTTTTATACTGCCACTTCCTTTTATAAGGCTCAGCTCAGTGAGACCAAAGGGTTTGAAGATAGCTATAGTCCAGCCCAACGTGGATGAGGAAGTAAAGCTGGACAGGAAGAAGTTCTACGAATACCTCCCGGAGTACTGGAAGCTTCTGGACGAAGTCTCAAAGGAAAGACCCGATATAGTGTTCCTGCCCGAATCAGCATTCCCCTTTACAGCCAACAGACTTTACTCTGAGGGTAAAAAACTTCTCTCTTACTCGCAGAAGTTCACGGTCGTTACGGGACTCATAGACATAAGGTTCGGAGAGGGGTGGGAGCCCTACAACTCCGTCTTCGTCATTGAGAAGGGCAGGGTGGTTGACTTCTACGACAAGTCCAGGCTCCTCCCCTTCGGAGAGTATGTCCCCTTCCCCTTCGGCTTTACAAAGGAGATATTCGGTGCCATAGGAGGGACAGACTACGTACCGGGGCAGGATGTGAGGTGTGTTAAAGCTAAGGGGTTTAGATTGGGGACTCCGATCTGCTTTGAGGTATCCTACTACTCCTTGGTCAGGAAGTTCGCAGACTGCGGAGACCTTATAGCGGTATTCACCAACGATGGGTGGTTCAGAGACTCGGACGGAACCTTCCAGCATCTGAGACAGGCACGTGTCAGGGCTGTTGAGAACAGAAGGTTCGTTCTCTGGGTAAACAACACGGGTCCCTCCGCTGTCATATCACCGGACGGAAGTGTGCTCAAGAGGATACCTTACGGCAGGGAAGGTTTTTTGATCTACTCCTTTCAGGAGTAGAGCCTTGAACAGCTCTCAACACCCTCAACTGACCTTATAGACTTCATAACATCTTTGAGGTGCCTCTTGTTGGTAACATCTATCGTAAAGTCCATGAAGGCTGTTCCATCTCCCATGGTCTTTGTGGTTGACTCCCATATGTTTGAACCGCTCTCCGCTATGTTCTTAGCTATCTCGGACAGTATCCCTATCCTGTCCTTAGCCCTCACCCTTATCCTGGTTCTGAACTTTCCTTCGGGTTTAAGCTTCACCTTGAAGACCTTCTCAGGGAAGTGCTCAGCCACGTATCTGAGGTTTGCACAACCTTTCTCGTGCAGGACTATGCCCTTTCCCCTCGTCACAACGCCGTATATCTCGTCACCGGGAACGGGGTTACAGCACCTCCCGACCTCGTACATAACCCCCTCAAGCCCGTCCATGGCCACCTGTCCCCTGCCCTCACCTCTGGGTTTTTCGGCGGTAGCTTTCTTTTTAGGTGAAAGGAGGCTCACCACCCTGTTTACCGAGAGCTTACCGCTCCCGAGGGCTATGTAAAGCTCCTCCTCGTCCTTGAAGCGCACCTTTGACTTTAACCTCTTCAGGAACTCCTCGGAGGAGAGGTTCAGGGTCTCTCTGGCTCTGTCAAAGAGCCTCTTACCTTCCGCAAGGAAGGTCTCTCTCTCCCTCTGCTTCACGTAGTGCTTTATCCTGTTCTTAGCCTTTGAAGTGACAACGAACTTCAGCCAGTCGGGGTTGGGATCCTTGTTGGGACTCGTGATTATCTCAACCTGGTCTCCGCTCTGGAGCTTGTAGTTAAGGGGGACTATCCTTCCGTTCACCTTGGCACCGGTGCAGTGGTTCCCCACCTCGGTATGTATGTGATAGGCGAAGTCAACGGGTGTTGCACCGTAGGGGAGGACGATGAGGTCGCCCTTGGGCGTGAAGACGAAGACTTCCTCAGAGAAGAGCTCCCTCTTGAGGTTGTCAAGAACTTCGGAGGGGTTCTTGCTCCCCTGTATGTTCTCAACGAGCTCCCTCAGCCAGGTGAATATCTCCTCCTCGTGTGCCTTCTCCTTCCCTTCCTTGTAAGCCCAGTGGGCGGCTATTCCCTTCTCAGCCCTGAGGTGCATCTCCCAAGTCCTTATCTGGAACTCAACCATCTTACCCTTCTCGGCTATCACCGTGGTGTGGAGGGACTGGTAGAGGTTGGGCTTGGGCAGAGATATGTAGTCCTTGAACTTACCGGGAACTGGCTTGAAGAGGCTGTGGATCAAACCGAGGACAACGTAACACTCCTGAACCGTATCCACTATTATCCTCACACCCAGGAGGTCGTGAACCTCTTCAAGACTTATGTTCTTCCTTATAGT
>WGFS01000171.1 GCA_015492115.1 Aquificaceae bacterium | reverse complement strand
TCGCTAACCTCATCTACGTATCCCTCCTCGGTAGAGAAGGTTTGAAGGAGGTGGCGAGGCAGAGCCTGTCAAAGGCGCTGTATTTAAAGGAAAAACTTTTGCAACTTGGTTTTGAAGAGGTCTTTGAAGGAAGGCACCTCTGGGAGTTTCCCCTGAAGGTTGAGAATGCCCTGCACCTGTGGGAAAAGGTTCTAAAGGACGGCTACATGCTGGGGGTTCCCCTTGGAAGGTTTTACCCTGAGCTGAAGGACTCACTCCTTATAGCTGTCACGGAGAAGAGAACAAGGGAGGAGATGGACGGGCTTGCGGAACTTCTCAGAGAATATCTTTGAGTACACTTACCGCCTCGTCAACGTGCTCTTTCTCAACTACCAGAGGGGGCAAGAACCTGAGCACGTTCCCCGCAGTGCAGTTTATTACGAGACCCCTCTGCAATGCCTTCAGGACTATGTCCCTGCACTCCCTATCAAGTTCAAGACCGAGCATCAATCCCTTCCCCTTGACCTTACCGGTACCCAGCTCTTTAAGTTTTCTCCTGAAGTATTCCCCAACCTCCCGAATATGAGGCAGTAATTTTCTAACCTCCTCAACAACCACCAGACCGGCCCTGCAGGCTAAGGCGTTACCTCCAAAGGTAGATCCGTGGCTTCCCGGTGTGAGATGTTTTGCGACCTCATCCCTCGCTAACACAGCACCTATGGGGACACCTCCCCCCAGCCCCTTGGCTAAGGTTATTATGTCGGGTTCTATTCCGTAGTGCTGGTATCCGTAAAATTTCCCGGTTCTCCCGATCCCCGTCTGGACTTCATCAACGACGAGAAGGATACCCTCCTCTCTGCATATCTCCTGAACCCCTCTCAGGAACTCCGGATCGCACTCGTTCACTCCCCCCTCTCCCTGGATAACCTCAAGCATCACACCTGCGGTTTCCCTTTTGATCATTCTCTTAACCGAGTCTATGTCGTTCAGCTCTGCGTAATCAAAGCCTTCAAGCATTGGCTCAAAACCTTTATGCAAGTTCTCCTGTGCGGTTGCGGAAAGGCTCCCGTAAGTCCTTCCGTGAAAACCCTTCCTGAAGGTGATGATCCTGTATCTGTTCTCCCCCCTGTCTCTGAAAAACTTCCTGACCAATTTTATCCCCACCTCGTTTGCCTCCGCCCCCGAGTTGCAGAAGAAGACTCTTCCCTCAGTCCAGAACTCTTTAACCAGCTCTCCTGCGAGTTCCTCCTGCCAGGGGTTTACGAAGAGGTTGGATACGTGTATCAGCCTGCCCGCCTGATCGCAGATAGCTGGGGTAAGCTTAGGGTGAGAGTGCCCCAGAGAGCATACCGCTATCCCAGAGAGGAAGTCAAGGTATCTCCTGCCCTCTTCATCGTAAAGGTAAACGCCTTCCCCTTTTACGAAACTAACCGGAAGTCTTGAGTAGTTCTCTATCACATACATCGCTGAATATATTACTTTATGTCCACGGGTATGGCACTCCTCACCTCCTCAACGTAGGATAGGTCTGCTTCGGCTTCAAGATATATGTCTCCCGTCTCAGAGAACTCAAGAACCTCTCCCCAGGGTGAGTATATACCGCTCTGTCCTGCGAACTTCGTTCCCTTGAACTCTCCCCAGGTATCCGAGACGACCACGTAGCTCTGGAGCTCTATCGCCCTTGCCTGAGAGAGAACCCTGAGATGTTCCCTCCTCGCATAACCCCACTGGGCTGGGATGAGCAGTATGTCTATGCCCTTCTTCTTAAGGTCAAGAACCATATCGGTGAACCTGAGCTCAAAGCATATGAGGATTCCAACTCTTCCAAACCTTGTTTCAAAGACGGGGTTTTCCTCCCCCGGCACGAAGTGCCTGTCCTCCTCAAAGGGTGAGAAGAGCTTTACCTTACTCCTCCTGCCTATGACCTTCCCGTCCTCTATCAGGAAGGCGGTGTTCTTTATGCCTTCCTCTGTGGGCTCTGGGACGGTTCCACATATAAGGAGGTTCTTCTGCCTTGAGGTGAGTTTTAGCTTCTCAATTATGTATTTGCTCAGCAGAGCGAACTCCTCAAGTCTGTCGTAGTCAAAACCGCAGAAGAACATCTCAGGTAGCAGTACGAGGGAACCCTCCTCAAGTTCGTCAAGGAATCGGGCAAGCTTGTCGTAGTTCAGCTCAACGTTGTCCGTCAGCGAGAGCTGTATCGTCGCTAAGTTGAACCTCATCAAAATATTCTATGACACGGAGGTGTCTGTGACGACCCTTTACACATGTGATGTCAGTCCTATCTTAATTGAAGAGAGGGGGTGTCAGTAAATGCAGACTCTCTTAGAGATTTTCAGGGATAATGGGTACTCCCGGAGGGATTTCCTCAAGTTCGCAACCCTAACGACCGCGATCCTCGGGCTTCCTCCTTCCATGTTCCCGAAGGTAGTCCACGCCCTTGAAACGAAGCCAAAACCCGTCGTTATATGGCTGGAATTTCAGGACTGCGCGGGATGCTCGGAGTCCTTCATAAGATCAACCACAATAATGCCCACAGAGGTTCTCTTAGACTTCATCTCCCTGGAGTACCACGAGACCCTGATGGCTCCGGCGGGAGAGTACGCGGAGGAGTCCAAGAGGGAGGCTATAAAGAAGTACAGAGGGAAGTACATACTCGTCGTGGAGGGCTCGGTCACCCCCAACGGGGTTTACTGCACCGTTGGAGGACATTCCAACTACGAGCTCCTGAAGGAGTCCGCCGAGAATGCAGCCGCGGTCGTGGCTGTGGGGAGCTGTGCCTGCTGGGGTGGGATACCCAAGGCTGAGCCTAACCCCACAGGTGCCATTCCCCTCTACGAGGCTCTCAAGGGAAAGACCGTTGTGAACATACCCGGCTGTCCCCCGATAGGAGATGTAATGGTAGCGACCCTCGTTCACTTTTTGGCACTCGGCAAGCTCCCTCCTCTGGACAGCCTCGGAAGACCCAGGACCTTCTACGGACAGACCATACACGACAGGTGCTACAGGAGAGCCTTCTACAACGCCGGTAAGTTCGCAGGGAGTTTTGACGACGAGAAGGCGAGGAACGGATACTGTCTCTACAAGCTCGGCTGTAAGGGACCGATAACGAGGAACGCCTGCGCCACGATAAGGTGGAACGGAGGTCTCAGCTTCCCGATACAGTCCGGACATCCCTGCTTCGGCTGTGCTGAGCCGGACTTCTGGGACAGGGGCTTCATATACCAGCCCCTATCTGTTGTGGAGACCGGCTTCGGACTTAAGAAGATAGCGACAGGGGTCGCCATAGGTGCAGGCGCTGGAGCAGGCATAGCCTGGATAAACAGAAAGCTCAGGGGTAAGTGAGATGATAGACGTCAAGGTCTACGACTTCGTCAGGGGTCCTCTCCTGGAGTTCGCACTCTACTTCTTCTTTGCAGGTATAGCCTACAGGTTCATCAGGGTTCTCCTCCTTGGACTTCCAAAGGACTACGCCAAGCCGAAGGGAAATCCTCTCGCAAAGGCTCTTGAGAAGATAGCCCTGAAACCTACCCAGGGCTGGAGGTTCTTCATAGAGGTATTCGCCCACAGGGGCATCCAGTACGTTGGGGGCTTCCTTTTTCATTTAG
>WGFS01000170.1 GCA_015492115.1 Aquificaceae bacterium | reverse complement strand
TGCTCTCGGTCTCTCCCTCAGAGAGGACGGCGTTCACAAGGCTCAGCTTCCCTTCCACCCTTGAGAGGACGCCCTCAAAGGTGTACTCCTCCCCTTGCTTCAGCCCTTCCTCCTTTGTAAAGACGAGTATCTCAACGTTCTCCTCGTCAGAGAGCCTCACCATGAAGCCCTCTTCCGTCCTTGACACCCTCTTTGCCTTCCCCCTCACCCTTACCCTGTATCCCTCCGGAGGCTCCTTTTCAAACCTTCTCCTGACGTTCCCTATGAAGTCTGTTATCTCAAACCTGTAGGGGTAAGGGTTTATTCCTCTTTCCCTCAGCTCTTGAAGCTTCCTGAGTCTGCTCTCTTCCATGGGAAAAGAATTATATAGCTTCTTCGTCCACAATGCTGAGAGCGGTTTTGACGAACCTCTCCGCCCTGTCAAGGGAGTCTATCTCCTGGGCAAGGTAGTCAATTAGCTCGTAGGCGTCCTCCTTTGTGAGCAGGTTCCTGTTGAACCGCTTCTCAATTATCGTCGCGTTGAATATGTAGTCCCCTGCGGGACCTATCTCGTTCTGAAAGGCGTCCTTCAGAGCTTCTATCTGGTGCTGGGAGAGGTACTTCTTCTTTCTCCTGACCCTCTTCAGCTCACCTTCCTTCTCCTTCTGTTCAAGGTACCTCTTCCTTGAGGTCTCTTTGAGCGCGTTGAGTACGTCCGTGAACTGTCTCAGCTCCTCAACAACACCTCCCATGCTGTAAAGAACCTTTGCAGCGCCTACCCTCTTGGGAAAGAAGCCGATCGTGTAGAGCTGGGGGTTTAAAACGCCTATGTAGTAGTAGTACTTGCCAATATCCCCGAAGGAGAAGTCCGGAGGACCCGCTGAGTTCCCTGTATCAAGGGTTGTGAAGCTTATGGCGTTGGTCTCAAGGCGCTGTAGCCATCTCCTGACGAAGTTCTCCTCCACGTCAGCTGAGAATATGTTGAGGAAACCCAGAACGTCCTGAACCGCTATGAAGAGGGCGCCCGTTCCCTGCCTTGCCCTATCAAGGGCAACTTTGAGTTCTTCTTCAGGATTCATGCTTCTTCAACCTTCTGATGAGAGCCCTCAGTGAGAGCCTCATCCTCTCAAAGGCTTCCGCCATCCTGTCTATCTCGGCGTAGCGACCCTTCACCTCAAGGGGTGTGTCCAGGTTCCCTTCGCTCATCTTCTCAAGGAGTTTCGTCATCTCCTTTATGGGTTTCAGGATAGTCCGCTCTATAAGGAGCTGGATTATGAGGATGGGTCCGACGAACCAGCAGAGCACGAGAAAGAGGGTTGAGCCGAGGGCATACTTCCATGCTGTTTCTTCCGGTACACCGTTGTTCACCATGGCGAAGAAGAAGACGAAGAATACCAGTCCCGCTGCCAGCAGGGAGCCTATGAACACTATGTCAAGTATCTTGTAGAGAATACTTCTGTACTTCTTACCTCTTCCTATCAAGCTCTCCCTCCAGCTGTGAAATCAGCTCCTTTATCCCCACCCGCATCTTTTCAAAGGCTTCCGCCATCTGCCCGAACTCGTCGTTTGTCTCTGGCTCTATCGGGGTATCAAGGTCACCCCTGCTCACCCTGTCCATATTGTCTATCATGTGGTCAATCTTCTCAAGGAAGAGCTTGTAGAACATGGCCCTCACAAAGAATATGGGAAGTGTGAAAGCGAGGGTTATAACCCCAGCGGAGAAGAGCATTATCTTTGGGATCTTGTAGGAAGGAACACCCGTTATGTTCAGGACGAAGTAGAGGACTCCTAAGGTTATGAGTACGCTGAAGAGGGAACCCGCGGTAACGTAGGCTGTCAGCTTTCCAAGAAGCCCCTCTTTCTCCACAACAACCTCCTTGCTGTAATTATACAATTTAGAGCTTGCTTTTAGTCCTGTAAGTTGTTACAATACTATTTTGTCTCTTTTTAGGACGCACTTTTAAGAATTGGGAGAGAGAAGCCATGATACAGAGACAGAGCTACATGAGCGTTGCGGACAACTCGGGTGCGAAGAGGGTGCAGGTGATAGGCATACCCTACGCCCCAAGGAAGTACGCCACCCTCGGAGACGTGATAACCGTTACGGTGAAGGATGCCCTTCCGGACGGAAACGCAAAGAAGGGGAAGATATACAGGGCTGTTGTTGTTAGAACCGCAAAGGAGGTAAGGAGAACCGACGGAAGCTACATAAAGTTTGATGACAACGCCTGCGTTCTCCTGAACCAGTACGGCGAACCCCTCGGAACCAGGGTTCTCGGTCCCATAGCCAGGGAGGTAAGGAACAGGGGCTTTACGAAGATAGCTTCTCTCGCACCGGAGGTAGTTTGATGGCTTGGAAGATAAAGAAGGGAGATACGGTTCTTGTGGTAAGAGGCAAGAAGGAAAACAAGGGCAAGAGCGGTAAGGTGGTCAGGGTTATACCCGAAAAGAACAGGGTGATAGTTGAGGGTGTGAACCTTGTGAAGAAGCACCTCAAGGAGATACCCAACGTGAGGGAAGGCGGAATAGTTGAGGTGGAAGCACCTATCCACGTGAGCAACGTGATGCTCGTCTGTCCTAACTGCAAGAAGCCCGCTCGTGTGGGTTTCAGGATAGTTGAGGAGAAGGGTGTTGTAAGAAAGTACAGGTACTGCAAGAAGTGCGGTGAGAACATAGACCTTGTAAGGGAAAAACAGTTGAGAGGTTAACGCTATGGCTGTAGCTACCAAGTATGTGCCGAGGCTGTATCAGAAGTACAGGGACGAGGTTGTCCCCCGCCTCATGAAGAGGTTTGAGTACAAGAACCCGATGGAGGTTCCCAGGCTCGTGAAGATCGTGGTGAACATGGGCGTGGGCGAAGCGGTTCAGGACATAAAGAACCTTGAGAGGGCTATGGAAGACCTCAGGCTCATAACGGGGCAACAGCCTGCGGTCAGAAGGGCTAAGAAGTCCGAGGCTGGCTTCAAGCTCAGGAAGGGGATGCCCATAGGTGCGAAGGTGACCCTCAGGAAGGAGAGGATGTGGGACTTCTTGGACAAGACCATATCGGTGGCACTCCCCAGGGTTAAGGACTTCAAGGGACTGAACCCTCGTTCCTTTGACGGTAGAGGGAACTACTCCTTCGGTATATCGGAGCAGATAGTCTATCCGGAGATAGACTACGACAAGGTGGACAGGATAAGGGGTATGGATATAAGCATCCATACGACCGCGGAGACCGATGAGGAAGCGCTGTGGCTTCTATCACTGCTCGGTCTTCCCATAAGAGCGTCATGAGGAGGTAGGTATGCCAAGGAAAGCCAAGGTAGCTAAGGATCTCAAGTACTATCCAAAGTGGAAGGTCAGGAAGAAGAATAGATGCCCCATATGTGGCAGACCGAGGGGTTTCCTGAGGTACTTCAACATGTGCAGGCTCTGTTTCAGGGAGAGGGCTCTCAGAGGAGAGCTCCCCGGTGTAAGGAAGGCAAGCTGGTAATTGGAGGTTAAGGTATGGACCCTATAGCGGATATGTTCTCTGCGATCAAGAACGCTATAATGAGGAAGAAGGACTACGTTGATGTCCCCTCTTCAAGGACTAAAGAGAGGATACTTGACCTATTAAAGAGGGAAGGATTCATAAAGGACTGGGAAAAGCTGGAGGACGAACAGCACAGGAAGGGAACCCAGTACACGCTGAGGATACACCTCAAGTACCTTGACCCTAAGAGGGAGAGGAACGCAATAACCAACCTCGTGAAGGTATCAACTCCCGGGAAGAGGGTTTACGCACCGGTTAAGAGGATACCCTACGTCAAGAGGGGTCTCGGAATAGCCATAGTTTCAACG
>WGFS01000169.1 GCA_015492115.1 Aquificaceae bacterium | reverse complement strand
GTAGAGGGGGTCTCGGGACCGCGTACTCGCAGGCTTCTTTAACTACCTCCATGTGAGGATCCTCTTTTACTATCTCCTCGTATACATCCCCCCTTCCGGGGTTCCACCCAAGCTCAAGGGCGAGCCTCCTCTGAACTTCCCTTGAAACTATGAACTTGAGGAGTTTGAGGGCATCCTCTTTCCTGTCTGAGAAGCGGGATATGCCCACGTGCCAGCCCCCAAGACAGGAGGCGTGCCTCCCTCCTTTGAACTTCGGCAGGACTGCCACGCCAACCTTACCCTTTACAGGGGAGTCCTCCGAGTTGTGTAGCTTCCAGGCATAGGGCCAGTTCCTCTCAAAGAGAGCCTTCCCGCTCTGAAAGGTTATCCTCACCTCCTCCTCCTTCATCTCCGTGTAGGTGTTGGGAGGGGAGATTTTATATCTGTGGATGAGGTCTCTCATGAATCTCAGGGCTCTTAGGTTCGGTTCAGAGTATATCCTGTCGAGCCCTCCACCGGCCGAGGCTGAGAACTCCAAGAAGGTGCAGACCAGCCCCTCATACTGGGACCCCTGCCACAGGAAGGCGTAGAAGTCCTTTATTCTCTTTCTCTCACCTTCCTGAACCTTTAAGGAGCACCTCAGGAGTTCCTCCCATGTGTCCGGAACCTCGCAGTTGTATTTTTTAAGGAGGTCCTTCCTGTAGTAGAGGAGTCCGCAGTCAACGTAAACGGGGAGGGCGTATAGCTTTCCGTCTTTCCTGTCAACCTCAAAAACGCTCTTGAAGAAGGGTCCCGTATCTATCCCCTTCAGCTCCTCAAGCCATCCCGAGGCTACGAACTGGCCTACCCAGGCTATGTCCATGAGGAATACGTCTGGGTCCTCCTTCCTGGAGCTCAGGGCTACCACGAGACCCTGTCTCCTGAGATCGGTGTCCGTGGGCTGTCTTATTATCCTTACCTTTACCCCTTCCCTCCTTTCAAACTCACTTATCAGGTTCTCCCAGTAAGCAACCTCCTCTGGGGCGCCCCCTACCGCGAAGGTAAGCTCTTTCTCCTTCCTTTCGCACCCTCCAAGGAGAACGAGAAGAAAGAGGAAAAATACAATAGCAGGCACTTAAAATATATTACTACGGGGGTATGGCGGAACTGGCAGACGCAGCGGACTTAAAATCCGCGGGCCGCAAGGCCGTCCGGGTTCGACTCCCGGTACCCCCATGAGAAAAGAATGCACAGACTCAAATACATAGAGGATAGCTTCAAAGGACTTGCCATAGGCTTCATACTGACAGGTAGCGTGGCTATAATTCTTAAAAGGAACTTTGAGGGCATATCCTTAGTTCTATTTGGAACGGGTTTATCCTTACTCGGATTCTCAATAGCCTATATTAGGGATATCTTGGAAGAAAGAGGAGGTAAAGTATAATGCAGGAGGTGAACACCTTTCTTCTCTTAGCCATCCTGGTGGTCATGCTCGCTCTCTTTGGTATGACATATATAACGATAAAGGACCTCAAACAGACTGCCCACAAGAACTGATGAAAATAATCCAGGAAGGGAAAGCGAAGATATACGTTCCCGAGGTAAGGGAGATAGTCTCCTCCGACATGCCCGTATTTTACAACCCTAAGATGAGGGTGAACAGGGACCTCGCTGTCCTGGGGCTGGGGTATCTGTGTAAAAAGCTCGGAAGGGAGCTCATGGTTGCAGACCCCCTCTCTGCGAGCGGTATAAGGGCTATAAGGTTTATCAAAGAGACCTCTTGCGTGGGAAAGGTCTTTACCAACGACATAAACGAGAAGGCTGTGGAGATAATTAGGGAGAACTTCAGACTCAACGAAGTTCCCGAAGACAGATACGAGGTACACAGGGAGGACGCGAACTTCTTCATGAGGAAGGGCTGGGGCTTTGGCTTTGACTACGTTGACCTGGACCCCTTCGGGACTCCCGTTCCCTTTATAGAGTCGGTTGCGCTGAGCATGAAGAGGGGAGGTATTCTGAGCCTCACAGCTACCGACACAGCACCCATCTCGGGCACATACCCAAAGACGTGCATAAGGAGGTACGGAGCCCGCCCCCTCAGGAACGAGTTCAAGCACGAAGTTGGGATAAGAATTCTTATAAAGAAGGTGATAGAGCTCTCAGCCCAGCACGACATAGCGATGGTTCCCATATTCGCTTACTCCCATTTGCACTACTTCAAGCTATTCTTCGTCAAAGATAGAGGGGCAAAGCTCACCAACTCCCTGATAGACCAGGTGGGCTACCTCCTCTACTGCTTTAACTGCATGAACCGCGAAGCGGTCTTTGACCCCTTAAAGATAAAAGAGCACTGCCCCATATGCGGGACGAGATTCAGTCTTGGGGGTCCCATGTGGCTCGGGAAGCTGTGGGATGAGGAGTTTACGGACTTCCTCTACAGAGAAGCTCAGGAGAGGGGGGAGATCTCAAAGGAAACCAAGAGGATACTCTCTCTGATATGGCAGGAGTCCAAGCTCCAGACGGTGGGCTTTTACATGCTCTCAAAGCTCGCCGAGAAAGTGGGGATACCCCAGCAACCTCCGATAAAGAAGGCGGTTGAGTTCTACGAGGGGGTTAGAACACACTTTGAGGGGGACGGTTTCAGGACGAGGTTTTCCCACGAGGAGGTTCTGAGGAAATCGGAGGAGCTTAAGGTTATAATAGAACGGCGTTTGAAAGGAGGGGCAGGATGAGTCCGGAGGAGATGCTCAAGAGCTTCCCAGACCAGCTCCAGTGGGAGAAGCTGGACATAGACCGTTCCCTTTACCGCACCATAACCTTCTGCGGTATGGGGGGCTCTGGGATAGTTGGGGACATAGCGAGGAGCTGGCTCGAGCACAGGGGATGTAAGGTGGTCTCCCTATCCTATAGGGGGTATGGTCTCCCCAACTACGTGAGCGGTGAGGAACACCTCGTGATCTGCACAAGCTACAGCGGTAATACGGAGGAGACGATAAGCAACTTCCAGACCGGTATGGATAGGGGCGCGACAGTCATATGCATAAGCTCGGGTGGAAAACTGGAGGAGCTCGCAGAGAAGAGCGGAGTCCTTCACCTGAAGGTTCCCTCCGGTTTTGCTCCCAGGTACGCTCTTGGACACATGCTTTCAAAGGTTCTCGCCATCCTCGGTGTGGAGGAAGAGGAGCTTGAGGACGCTAAGGAAAACATCAAGGCTAACTACGAGGAGATAAAGAAGAGGGGTGAGGAGATAGCGAGTAAACTTTACGGCTACATACCAATAATCTACGCAACCTCTCTGACGGAGGTGTGCGCCTTCAGGTGGAAGACCCAGATAAACGAGAACTCCAAGACGCAGGCTTACTTTGCGACTCTTCCCGAGATGCACCACAACGAGGTGGTTGGGCTCGACAACGCTGAGATAAGGTCCAAGTGCGCCTTCGTCGTGATGTTTGACCCCAAGGATCACGACAGGGTGAGGAGGAGGGTGGACATAACTATAAAACTCCTGAAGGACCTCGGCATAGTCCCCGTTGTAACAGGCGGGGACGGGAACTCCTATCTGGCGAGGCTCCTCTACCTCATCCACGTGGGGGACTGGATGAGCTACTACCTTGCGGGGAAGTACGGGTTTGAACCCCTTCCGGTGAAGGTCATAGACTGGATAAAGGGGGAGCTCTCAAAGGGCTGAGAGTTCAGAGATAACCTCACTCAGATAATCGTAATCCGAGGTGAGGAACTCTTTTGTAAGAACCGCAACACCCCTGTAGAAATCCTCCCCGCTCTCACCCTCTACCAGCTCACAGAACTTCGGGACCCATCTGAGCATGTGCTTTTCCAGAAACTCCTTCTCCCTCTTCATGGTATTGAAAGCCTCTCTCTTCTTTCCCGTTTCCCATCCCTCCAGCTCCCTGTAGATCAGAAGGGACATGAACCTCAGCTCCGCGCCTATGTAATCCTGGGGGTCCTCTATGTCCTCCATAAGACCAAGACCCGATTCCGTGTAGAACCTAAGAACTACGAGGGTGGTCTCTCCCATTACCCTTCCCTCGCCCATGTAAACTGACTCGTAAGGGGGAGGCGGTCCGTAGCCCTCCTTGATGCCCCTGAAGAGCCTCGTGAACTCTACACCGAGTCTCTCGCTAAGCTCTTGAAGCTCTCCTTTAAGGCTCTCTCTTATAAGCTCAACACCTTCCGATGAGTCTTCTATTTCATTCAGCTTTTCCTTCAGAGACAACAGAAACTGGTAGGTAGGTCTTTCAAGGTAGAGCCTGCTTAGGAGCCAGTAGAGTCTGCTCCTTAACTCCGCGTTCTCTTTAAGCTCCTCTATCATCTCGTCGTATACCACTGGGTGGCCACCTTACCTCCCTTATGACAGCTTATACACATGCTCCTGTCCACAACTCCCGGAGCACCCCTTACGGGAACCTTGTACCTCCTTATGTAGAGGAAGTCCTTGGGGTATTTATTTAAGTGGCAGGCGGAGCAGTCCATCCCTATCACCTTGGTGTGTATGTTGTGGAACCTTCCACCGAAGGACATGGTGTAGTCCTTCCCTACCTTTATCTTCCCTTCCCTTATCAGCTTCGCTATATCTTCAAGGCTCTTGAACTCCTGAGAGTATCCTATTGAGAAGAGAAGCAGGACGAACGCTAAGAGCCACATCAATAATCACCTCCCTCAAGTATGTAGTAGACCTGGGGTCTCGTGCCGAACTCCTTCTTTAGCTGAGCCGCCTTCTTCTCCCCAACGATCTTGGCTACCTTTGAGTCCGGATTCTCTATGTCCCCGAAGAAGCGCGCGTCCACCGGGCATACGAGGTCGCAGGCAGGAGTGTATTCGGGATGAACGCCTATGAGGTGCTCCTTATTCTCTTTTATAGCCTTCTCTATCCTGTGCCAGCAGAAGGTGCACTTGGTAACTATGTTCGGTCTGAACCTGTGAACCTCGTGTCTGTTTTCCTCAGGTATCCTCTCGTAGGGTGTGAAGGACTCGTTGGGGAAAAGGGGTTCAAGCTTCTCAACATACTGGGGAGCACCGTAGGGACAGACCGCTATGCAGTATCTGCATCCGATGCACTTATCGTAGTCTATCAGGACGACTCCGAACTCGTTCTTGTATATGGCGTGGGCACCCACGTAATCGCATGCCTTCTGACAGGGCGGGTTCTCACAGTGCATACAGTTCATTGGAACGAAGACCCTCCTCACGTTCGGGAACTCCCCCTGCTCGTATTCAACCACGAAGTTCCAGGGATCCCCGGGATTGTAAAAGTTCTCAACCATGCAGGCGGCGACGCATGCCCTGCAACCGATACACCTCTTTGTGTCTATAACTCTGACCAGCTTCATTCCTTACCCCTCCGCCTTGTAGATTCTCACCTTGGTGTCGTTGAAGCTGTTCATCCCAGAGACGAGGTCCGGGTGATACTCAATTATCTGGTTGACCCAGGTGCCCTTTCTCGCCCACTCGGGATAATCACCGCTCCAGTGCCCGTAGTGGTAGGATATACCCACCGTATCGGGCCTTATCCCGTGGGTCAGTTTGGCTATGCCTTTCACCTTCCCAACTCTTGATTCAACGATTACCGTGTCCCCCTCCTTTATCCCGTGCTCCTTGGCTGTTTTGGGATTTATCCAGACCTCGTTGTGGTCGGAGTTGTGGGCTACATGATTGAGTATTGGATTGACGTTGCAGTAACCGCTCTGGTTCCTGTACATCCTCTTGAAGGTTATGAGGTGTAAGGGGAAGTCCTTTGCCCTCCTGTGAGGAGTAGGGTAGGCGTGCTCCTTCCTCGGGAGAGGGGAGAGTTTCATCCTGATGAAGTCCTCCATCTCGGAGTCCCCGAGTTCGTACCAATCCTTGAAGACCTCTCTGACCCTCTTATGCTTTCTCATAGTCTGGATAACTCTGTCCGCTGTCTGGACGAGCTCCTCGCAGTAGAGGTGTATCTTGGGCTTTCCTGGACCCTTGAAGACCTTCTCAGCACCGCTCAGGTACCTCTCCTCCACGCTCACGAGCCTCCCCTTGAACCCTCTCTTCATCCCCTTCTTCAGAGGTTCCTTCGCCTTGTTCCTCCACAGGATCTCAAAGGCGTCCCTTGCTGTGTAATCCCTACCTTTGACGAACTTCGGGTTTTTGAACTTGAACTTCTCGTTTATCTTCTCAAGGAACTCGTCGTAAAATCCCGCTCTCTTGGAGAGTTCAAACATTATCTCAAGGTTCTGGTAGGGTATCCGGTAGGGGTTCACTATGGGGTAGTGGAGGGTGTGGTAGCGGGCGTGGGGAGTCCACCTTCCGCTGTAGTATCCGAAGGCTTCAAGGTATGTTCTGTCAGGAAAGACTATGTCCGCATACCAGGCTGTCTCGGTCATGCATATGTCTATGACGACGTTGAAGGTCTTCTTCAGAGCCTCAAACTGCTTCTTTGCGTCCGAGGTTGAGAAGGGTCTGTTGGTGGCGAAGAATATCTGCATCTCGGGCTCGTATTCGAGTCCGTACTTTTTAGGATCCAGGAGAGTGAACATTACCTGCTGGGCCACATCGTGGTGGGCGTGGGGTAGGAAGACACTCTTCTTGAGGTCAACCCTCTGGGGCGGATACTCGCACTTGGAAGGCTCCATGTAGGATTTCTTTCCGGGCTTGTGGAGGAGGAAGCCGCCCACCGCATCCAGTGCTCCCACCAGCTGCATAACTATCAGAGCGGACCTGCAGTTCTGGGATCCGTACTCCTTTGCGGTAAGCCCCCTGAAGGTGTATATGGCGACGGGTCTGTATCTCAGCCTCTTACCGTCAAGGACTATGGTTGAGCCTATCCGGGCGTTCTCGCCGAACTCTACCGCTATCCTCCTTATCTGTTCAGCGGGGACACCACACTCCTCCGCAACGCTCTCAGGTGTTATATCCTTTACGTGATCCTTCAGAACCTGGAAAACGGTCCTGTAAGTTTTACCTCCGATCTTAAAGCTCCCCTCTAGGGCTGGCTTCACGCCTTCAACGTATGGTCTGGGGGAGTCGGTTTTCACATCCCAAACGAGGGGTTCGCCCCTGTCGTTCCTCAGGAACTTTCCGTCCTCTCCCACGAGGAAAGAGGCGTTGGTGTAGTTGAGGAGAAATTCTCTGTCCACGTATCCCTTCTCTATGAGGACGTTCGCCATCGCAAGGAGAAAGAGGACATCCTTACCGGGCCTTATAGGAACCCACTCGTCCGCCTTGGCAGCAAGATTGCTGAGCCTCGGTTCCACGCTCACGAGCTTCATACCCCTTTCCTTCGCGAATATGGTCGTGTGGTCAAGCCATCTCGCCCACTGGTCCGCCTCAAAGTAGTTCCCTCCCATGTTTATCAGGTAGTTGCAGTATTCAAGGTCCGGCAGTGGCTCGTGCCCTCCCCAGGTAAGCTCGTCCGAAACGTGCTTCGCCGCCTCGCAGGTGGTCGTCCTGTGAACCATGTTGGGCGTCCCGAAGGCTGAGGTGAAAGCCTTCATCCACTCGTCGTCCAGGAGATACTTCCCATGTCCGTGGTGCCACACGAGCTTCCTCGGGTCCTCCTCCCTTATCTTCTTCAGCTTCCGGGCAACTATCTCAAAGGCTTCCTCCCAGCTTATCTCAACCCATTTCGGGTCCTCGTTGGGACCCTTCTTCGGATTCGTTCTCTTGAGAGGCTTCTTTAGCCTGTAGGGGTTGTAGGTATTGAAGAGTCCTGATACTCCCTTGGGGCAGTTGCCTATGTTGTAGAAGTCCGCCCTCCTCTCGTCCGGGTATATAGCCCTTATTACTCCGTTCTGGAGCTTAACCTTGATACCGCAGAAGTTCACGCACATCTTACAGGTGGAGTAGAAGTATCGGACATCGCCTTCCCTGAAGGGCTTGACCCTCTTGGAAGCCCTTGCTATCTCGCTGAGTCCCCCGAGGGAGGCGAGAGCTGAGAAAGCACCTAAACCTTTTAGAAAACTTCTCCTCGTTATCCCCACCGCTTTCCCTCCTTTATCTCTAAATTTATGACTCACATCAGAGAATGTAAACCTCTACTTACTGAACCTCTTCTCCCTCGCCCTCTTCATACCCTTCCAGTAGATGAAGAGAACTCCGTGGAGGGCTCCTATGAAGAGGATTAGCGCGATAACATCACTCATAGTAGAACCTCTCCGAGACCTCAACCTTCCCGAGTCTGTCCAGTATCTCCTTGACCTTGAAAGCGGATCTGAGAATCTCCAGATAATCAAGCTCCCCTCTCTCTATCCTGTCCATAGCTTCCTCCAGTTTCCTGGTGAGCTCCTCGCTAACGTAGTCTGGGTAGTTCTCTCTAAGGT